>JBBAKZ010000043.1:0-13019 GCA_040403275.1 Arcicella sp.
CAAGAAAATCTGTATCAAAAATAACAAAAATCAGACTTTTGTAAACCTTGATGCTGAACACGGATTTAAAGGATTATCACGTGATATTTCAAAGCATGATTGTACGCTTGAACCGCTTAAATTGGTCAGAAATGAGAAATAGAATTCAATATTTATATTTGAAATGCAAGGAAGTTTTTACTAAAAGTCAATACTCCCTAAAACCCGTTATTAAAGGAATTGTAGGCGTGTTTGTGGTGCTTGTATTTCTTTCTTTCAATTCCTTTCATCTTTCTGAAAATCAGGCTACTGCTCCAAAAATGAATCTTTCGGAATACGGTTTTTTCAAAGGAAATATGGCAGAACAAAAACCCGTGGATGGCGTTGTTCCTTATGCTTTAAATACGCCTTTATTTTCGGATTATGCCGAGAAATTGAGATTCGTAAAAATTCCAGCCGGAAAAACCGTTACCTATAATCCTACGGAAGTGTTAGATTTTCCAGTAGGAACAACCATCATCAAAACTTTTTATTATCCGAACGATTTTAGAGACGTTTCCAAAGGCAGAAGATTAATGGAAACTCGTTTGTTGATTCATGAAGATAGCGGTTGGAAAGCCTTAGAATACGTTTGGAATGATGAACAAACCGAAGCAGTTTTGGAGGTAGCGGGAGATACAAAAGAAGTTAGGTATGTATATTTAGATGGTAAAAAACGGACACAACAATATTCAATGCCAAATTTGAATCAGTGCAAAGGTTGTCATAATCGCTCGGAAATAATGACGCCGATTGGTCCATCGGCAAGGCAATTGAATAGCGATTTTGCTTATGAAAATGGTACTGAAAATCAATTAATTCATTTGCAAAAAGTAGGTTTCTTGAAAGAAATGCCAGATTTGAAAGATTGTCCCAAAATAGCAGTTTGGAATAAACTCGAAACGGGAACTTTAGAAGAACGTTCGAGGGCTTGGTTAGATATTAATTGTGCGCATTGTCATAATCCAAAAGGACCCGCCATGACTTCGGGTTTAAATTTGAGTATTCACGAAAATAATCCAACGGCTTTGGGGTTCGACAAAGCACCCGTGGCAGCGGGACGTGGTTCGGGCAATCGTGACTACGACATTGTGCGTGGAAATCCCGATAAATCAATATTAATTTACAGAATGGAATCCACTGACCCAGGAATCATGATGCCCGAAGTTGGGCGGGAGACTACACATAAAGAAGGTGTGGCTTTGGTGCGTGAGTGGATTAGGTCTTTGAAGTGACCTAATATTCAATTGAAGTCTTACCATTTTGAAAAAAAATTGGGATTAGTATATCGATAAAAATACTTCAAAAAACTAAAGTAAAGTACTGCTCTGGTTTTTTTTTTCGTGTCATTCAATCCAAACCCAATCCATTTCTCGTAAATGTATTTGAACGAAGATTAAACCAATGATATTTTGAAAATATAGCTAATATCTGCAATTAAGCTATTCTCTAATGAATTAGGTTATCCATTTATTAAACCTATAACGTATAAGGTGTGGAGTGAAAAGATGGTAAAAGGGGAAAGGTGCATATTGATGAAAAATAAATAGCTTTAAGGTTGTGTAGTGCTTTAATGAAACTATTTTTATCTGAATAATTACCTTTTACCCTGTTCACTAAATTATTTTCTCCACGCCTCATAAACAGGTGTGGTTTAATAATGGGTAATATACAAAGGGCTTTCCAGCTTGTGTAAGTCCTTTGTTTTCAAATCTTTATCGAATTATTGAAAATCCTACCAGTAATCTTTCTTTCAAATTCACGTTATCTTTATTAAGCCATTAAATAAGCATGTATTTTTTGTAAATTTGATTGAAACTTATGTTACTGTTTTTAGTTTAATTCAACAATAAATTACCGTAAAATCTCATTTTACAAACACTAATAGATTCAAGAGAGAAAACACGCATGTCTAAACATAAAACACTTATAGCTGAAGAGGCACTTGTGTCGTTGCTCCAGAGCAAGGACGAGCGAGGTTTCTCCATCTTATATGACAATTACTCGTCGGCACTCTATGGCGTTGTTCTGAAAATAGTACGTTCAGAAGAAATTGCCGCAGATGTCATGCAAGATGCCTTCGTCAAGATTTGGAAGAATATAGAAGCCTATAATCGAACCAAAGGCACATTATTTACTTGGATTCTCAATGTGGCACGTAATACTGCCATTGATCGAATTCGTTCGCAGGAATTTCAGAATTCCCAGCGAAATCAAGACCTTGATACCAGTATAAATTCTATTGATAATCAAGAAAGTAGCCAGTTTGATATTGATGCAATCGGAATTAAAAAAGTAGTTGAAAACCTTCGTCCAGAATACCAACAGATGATAGAATTACTCTATTTTCAGGGTTATACACAGGCGGAAGTGGCAGATGAATTTGGGATTCCTTTAGGTACGGTGAAGACCCGTGTGAAAGCAGCAATCGTACAGTTGAGACAACATTTTGTAGAATTTGGAATGGTATTTCTGTTAGAATTTTTAGCCACAATTATATGAACACGAAGGAATATATAGCATCAGGAATCATAGAAAGCTACGTTATGGGAATAACCACAGCTGGGGAGTCGGCGGAAGTGGAACGACTGGCCTTGCAGTACCCTGAAATACAAGCGGAAATAGAATCGGTCAGTAATACATTTGAAAATTACGCTTTGCAATACGAAAAAGAACCCCCAGCATTTTTGAAAGATAAAATTATGGCAGAACTTTTTAGTGAGCCAATTTCAGCCGATCGCTTTCAAGCAGCCGTACACGGAGGTCAATCAACCATAGCAAACCAACAATTAGCGGGTGATAGCAATCAATCAGCAGACAATAGTGAAAATTTATCGGAGGATAGTAAAAAAATTAGCGAATATCCCCGTGAAATGGTTACTTTAAAAGCAGCATCAGCCCCACAAACATCCATATTCAGGATGGCAGCCTCTTGGGTTTTGTTGGCTTTGAGTATTGCTGGAAATATCTGGTTTTTTAAAAATTGGAAAAATTCGGAAGATAAATTAGTAGTGCTTGAAACACAAAATCAAGTACTTGCTCAACAAGGAAAGGTTCTCAAAGCAAGTTATCAAGAGGAAGTGGCAATTTTGCAAAACCCTGATTTTAAGGTAATTAGGTTGGCGGGGCAACCAAATTATCCAACTGCCAAGGCATTGGTTTATTTTGATAAAAAACAGCAAGCGGTTTATCTTTCATCTTTAAATTTACCGAAAATACCCGCAGGAAAACAATACCAATTATGGGCAATTGTAGATGGGAAACCGGTAGATGCGGGATTAATTAAGGAGAACGAAAAAATTCTGAAAATGAAATCGTTCAATAGAGCTGAAGCATTTGCCATATCTTTGGAAGAAACAGGAGGAAGTACAACCGAAGCAGGACCCAAAGGTGCAGTCTATGTGGTAGGGGCAGTCTAATGTAGTTATTTTCCATGGCATGATTTTAGTGATAAATATTGATAATAAAACGGTTCTTTCTATCATATCATCATTACGTTTACAACGAGGCGTTCTTAAATATTTAGCCAACTGATAAATTAACCTTGACTGTGTAAATCGTCAAGGTTATTTTTTGTAGAAACCTAAATATTTGTTGGTATATTTACCATGAAAAAGAAATTGGAATATGTATAAATATCAAGTTAGTGTATTTTTTAGTGTAGATGAAGAGTTTATGAGTCTCGTTCCCCAACACAGAACGGTGATTAATGATTTGATTTTAAAGGGGGTAATTGATTGCTACGCCATCTCAGCTGAGGTTGGTAGGGGTTGGATAACGATGAACGGCAAGGATAAAACGGATATTCGTACGCAACTTGAACGCTCACCTTTATACAAATATTTTGAATTGGAAATCGACCAATTGATGGTCTATGACTCGCAAATGTATCGTTTTCCAAAAATGGTGTTGAATTAGCGACTCCCAAAAATAGCCGAACCAACCCGCACAAGCGTGGAACCTTCCTCGGCAGCAATCAAATAATCACCAGACATTCCCATGGATACTTCCTTCAATTGTAGGTTTTCAGTAGCAGAATACTGGGTTTTCAACGTCTCAAAAAAGGCCTTCAACCCTCTAAATTCCAATTGAATTTGCGCTTGATTGTCTGTGAAAGTTGCCATTCCCATGACACCCACAATTCTGACATTTTTCATCGCTTTAAATTCTTCAGAATCTAAGATTTCACGGGCTTCCTCTTCGGATAATCCAAATTTAGTTTCTTCTTTGGCGATGTATATTTGCAATAAACAATCAATTATCCGATTGTTTTTAAGGGCTTGTTTGTCAATTTCTTGCAATAATTTCAAAGAATCAACCGAATGAATCATTGAAACAAACGAAGCCATATATTTGACTTTGTTGGATTGTAAATGTCCAATTAAATGCCATTCAATATCTTTGGGTAAAACCTGCCATTTTTCCACCATTTCTTGGACTTTATTTTCTCCGAAAATCTTACAATTTCCATCGTAGGCAGCTTGTAAATCAGCCAAAGGTTTCGTTTTTGTCACTGCAATCAAACGTGCAGACGTTGTTGCCAAAGCTTCGTTAATTTTTTCTATATTTTGGGAAATGTTCATTGTTTAGTTATCAGCTATTTGTTAACAGTTAGGAAGATTAAAGGATTTAGAAACCTAATTTATTGAATCATTAACTATTAACTAATTCCCAAGTCGAGGTTCAAAGCTATTAATTCTTGCGTTATCAATCTCAATAACTTAGATTTGTAAAATTAAACATAGTTATTGAATAAATTTTGTAAATAATACCTAGGTATAATCGTTTAATAATTAACACGACCAATAAATTATCAAAATTCAAAATGGAGTATAATCCTAACAGGCAAAGCGAAAATAAACTTAAAATTGCGGTGGCAGTCCTTGGACTTTTAACCATTGCGTTGGGTTTTTTATATTTCCGTGAACGTCAGAATAATCGCAAAGTTGAAGAAATATCAACTACTCAAGCCAAGGAACTATTATCGGCTAACACTAAATTAGATTCAATTGAAAACCAGCTAAATAGTAAAATTGTTGAAATTAGAAAGTTGGGAGGAAATGTGGATGAATTAGTCCGTGCTAAAATGCAACTGCAAGCTGATAAAGTGGCATTGCAGAAAATGGAAGGCTTTTCGGTAAAAAAGTACGAGACAAAAATTAAAGATTATTTGGCTTTATTGGGGCAAAAAGACTTACAATTAGTTACTTTGCGTAGAGAAAATGGAATTCTAACCGCTAAAAATGATTCCTTGAGCAAGGAAACAAAAAATCTATTGGAAGGTATTTCTTTCGCCCAAAAAGCCTTGAGTGATTCAGCCACCAATTATTCGCTCAAGCAAAAAGAACTTTCCGACCGTGCCAAAGAAGTAGAAGCTCGCAACCGTGAATTGAACGAAAAAGTTTCGCAGGCAGCGGCTTTGCGTGCAGAAAGTATTAATATTTACGCTATTTCGACTAAAGGCAAAGAAAGCGACGGAGGAATTTATCGTTCGAAAAGGGTCGATAAGGTACGTATTACGTTTTACTTGCAAGAAAATCAAATTACCACCCTTGAAGCCAAAACCATCTATTTAAGAATTCTTGACCCATCGGGGGCTACTGTTGCAGACATGGCCACGGGTTCGGGTACGTTTTCATATAAAGGTAAAGAAATTACTTACACAGCCAGACAAAAAATAATATTTGATAATTCTCACCAGTCGGTTGAATTTGTCTACAGTCGTGGACAGGCTTATAAAGAAGGCAAACATAGCATTGAATTATACGCAGAGGGATATCGAATAGGATTGGGAGTTTTTGAAGTGAAATAGGATTAGTTACTGGTTATTTGTTATCGGTCAATAAACACAAAAAAGGAGTTAATTTTGGAACTTAATGTTCTGAAAATCAACTCCTTTTCAACTGATAACTGATAACTTTTAACCATTAACTGAAATAATACTGCCAAATTCTTCATCATTTCTAACAGTTAGGTATCGGTCAATTTCTTGCTGTAAATCCTCAACGTGCGAGATTATTCCAACAATTCTATTTTCTTTTCGTAAGGATTTCAATGTTTCAAAAACTACTTGCAATGATTCACGATCGAGTGAGCCAAAACCTTCATCCAAAAAGAAGAAATTGTGTTTAGACTCCGTTAGCGTATGGATATTGTCTGCCAAAGCCAAAGCCAACGATAAAGCCGCCTGGAATTTTTGTCCTCCCGAAAGCGTTTTTAGTAAGCGAGAACGACCACCGTTCAGTACATCACGAACCCAAAAACTGTTGTCATCGCCTAGTTCCAGATGCAATTGTTGGCGAGTCATTTTGTGGAAACGGACATTGGCATTATTGCAAAGATTCTGTAAATGCACACTTGATACAAAATCCACAAAGCCATTTCCTCTAAAAAGCGTTGCCAAATCTGCCAAATGTTTCTCCCGAATCTCTAAATTTTCTTGCTCCTTCAAAAGGTCAATTTTCTTTGCCAAATCTTCTTGGGCTTTCTTCAAGAGACTCCCAATTCGACCTTCTTCGGAGCGTTGAAAATTTAATTTTCCCTCAATTTCCGTAATTTTTGTTCGTACTTCATTGTGTTTTTCAACATCGTATGCAAGATTTCCGTAATCTTTTCGAAGCATTTGTAACTGCTCTTCTGTATTTTTTAAATTGCTTTTAAATACCTCAATTAATTTTCTTTCAGTATCAATATCCAAATTTTGTCTCAAGACTTCATGCACCCAATTTTCAGATTCAAAAACGTTGCTAATCAGTAAATTATTGATACTTTTTTGGAGTTCAAGCAACTCATTTTTAGCATCTTCCAAAACGGTAGTTAACGTTTGTTGACTTCCCAAAATAGCACTTTTTTCTTGGTCAAAATCTAACACTTTCTTCTGCGTAATTTCGAAGTCAGTTTTTATGGTTTCGTATTGCCCTTTTAGGTTTTTGATTTCTGATAAAACATCTTCTTTTGATTGATTTTCATAATCGTACAATTGAACTTTACTTAGTTGGTTCGTCAGGGTTTCTACCGTTATTTTTAATCCAGAAATCTCATTTTGCAAATTCATCAAAGGCGTGTCAATCTCATTAATTTTTGATTGCGTTTCTTGCTCAATTTGTAGGGCTAAATTTTTTATAATTAGCTCATTATCAGTTATTTGTTTCTGTAAATCAGCGATATCATTAAATGTTTTTTCAAAACCTTCTTGATCCGTTTTATTAAATTTTGTCCAGATAAATCCTTGTTCGTGTTTCTCAATTTTCAATTTAATTTCTTCCCATTTTTGACGGATAATAATTTTATTTTTTTCTAAGTTAGCAATTTCTACAAAAATCTTCTCAACGGGCATTTGTGCAGTACGAACGTGGGTATGAATCTTCTGATAATCAGCAATTTTAGTTTTTAGGGTATGAATTTCCGTCTTAAAATCATGTCCCCCAGAAGATAAGGCAGGATGATGAACAGCACCACACAAAGGACAATTTTCTCCCTCTTTCAAGTCGGTTGCGTATTGTTGCAACACCACTTGGGTATTTAAATTTTGCAATCTATCAGAAAGAATATTTTGCTCTTTTTCGGTTGTTTTTAGTACACTTGAAAAGGCATTTTCTACCATTTCTGATGTACAATCCATGGGAATTTCTAAGGTAAAAAACTGATTAATTTCGGTAATTTTTTTGGCTAAAATCTCTTGCTGTTTAATAATTTCTTTCTGTAAATTTTCTGCTTCATCTTTGGTGTTTTTCCTGATTAATTGTAAAGAAGTTTCCTCGCTGAACCAAGATTTTATGAAACTAATTTCTTGAATATCAGGTAGTTCTAATTTTAATTTATCGTTATTTATTTCACTATTTTGCTTTTGATTTTTTAACTTGTTAAGTTCATTTTCTTTACTTTTTTGCTTTTCTAAACCTCTTTCAACCGACCCCATTTTTTTAGATAAAAGCATCTGTTTATCCGAAATTTCGATGACCATTTCTAATTCCCTTGATTTAGTCAATAGCGACTCTTTTTGTTCATATTGCGGACGTAAGATTTTAAGCTTTTTCTGGTCTTCGGCCATTAATAATTCAATCGTTTCAAGGCGTTTTTTATGCTGAATAAAAACCTCATTATTCCGTTCAAAAGAAACCTGATTTGATTTCTTTAAATCTAATAAAGACTTAAATTGTCTGGTACAAATTTCGTAAGTTTTTAAGGTGTTTTCTTTTAGGACAAAAGTGCCTTTTTGGCTGTATAAATCAGTTAGTTGAACGGTTAAATTTTGGATTTTTTCGTTGGCTTGTCTAAGGTCGGAAAGCGTTTTATCAAATACTATTTGTTCCGTCAAATCCTCTGACAAGACTTTAATTTCTTGGCGAGCCAATTTCAGTTCAAATTCATGATGCACCACCATATCGGTTGTTGCATCGCCCAGAGAAACTAATTGTCCTTTAATATTTTCAAGGACTAATTTGTTTTTACTGTTCAAACTACCGATTTTCCTACTCAAATCGTATTTATCCAAGTTGAAGAGGTCTTTCATCATCTTCGTGCGGTCGTTGTCACGAAGCTCAATAAATTCTTGAAAACGTCCTTGCGGAATGATGATGGTTCTTCGGAAATTTTCGTAACTCAAACCAATCACTTTCTCGGCCACATCATCCGCCATAATTGGACTCCATTCGTCATTGAGTTTCATGTACGCCTTGCGTTCGAAAGTTTTCACGTCCATAAAATTCTTGGAGTTCCGTTTGCCACGCACCGAAAACCGATAATGTTTCGCATCCTTACCCGCCAAACATTCAAAATCAATACTCAAATCATCCGAACGCAGGTTCATCATGTTGTAAGTACGGTCATCGCCCTTGTTATTTAGGCGTTCAGTATCTCCGTACAAAGCAAAGGTAATTGCCTCCAAAATGGAAGATTTTCCACTGCCTACCGACCCAAAAATTCCAAATAATGCAGCCTCAGTCAGTTGGTCAAAATGAATTTCTTGTTCGGTTTTATAGGAGTATAAACCTTTGATTTTTAGGTATTTAGGTATCATTATTTTTTTGTTTTAAAATTATTCCTCTTCCCCCTGCACGTCCCGAAACATGGCCATCAACCCCTTGGAAGGTTCTTGTCCTTTGCCAACTTTGTGCTGTTTAAAATAGGCCATAAACAATTCTTCCATACCCATTGTCAAGTCAATTGGCAGGTTTTCCAATGTGTCTCCAATCTTAGGTTTTATCTCGGGAATAATCTGAATCAGACCCGTATGAGCATCCAATAAACGCCTTTTATCAGTAACTTCTAAATAATTTTCCGACACCATTGTAATTTCTACCAAATCATCTGAGTGTGCTTCCAACCACGTTACTGCCTCATCAACATTATCAAATTTTCCACGTAAAAGTTTTTTTCCTTTTCTTAAAGTAATGGGTTGATAATCAATTGCTTTGTTGGGTTCAGCATTCAATAAAACCACAAATTTTGTTTGATTCGCCTCCGCAAAACTATACGCCAGCGGACTACTCGAATATACAATCGGGCAAGGATTTTTATCGATAACTTGATAACGATGCAAATGCCCTAAAGCCACATATTGCGTTTGGGAAGGGATATTTTCTGAATAAATCGCTGATGCGCCACCTACGTGCAGAATTGGTTTTTCATCTTCGGGTTCTTCGAGTTGTTCGCCTCCTTTTTTCATGAAAAATAAGTGCGTAACTAATATATTCACCCCTTGATTATCAAAATATTTATCCGCTAATTCTTGCCAATGATTTTGCAAATGAACCCGCAAAGCATCCTCCGATTCTTCCGCTCCTAAGTCTTTTTTTAAACGTAATTCGTTGGCATAAGGAGTCAGAATTAAGCGTAAAGGAAAATCACTTTCTGGCAGTTTCAATTCCACAAAACCTTTATCTGTTTTAGTAATTTCTATACCCGCTTGTGTACGAAAATTTTTGATTTCAGTATTTGGATATCCCACAAAAATAATCCCGCAAGCACGTGCCAAAGCATCAGGCACTTCAATTCTTTCGGGCGAATCATGATTACCCGCAATGGCAATAATGGCTCGTTTCCCATTATTAGATAAACAATGTAACGTGCTGTATAACAACTCGGTAGCCTCAGAAGATGGATTGAAATTATCGAATAAATCACCCGCTACAATCACTACCTCAACGGCTTCACGGTCGGCAATATCACAAATTTCTTGGAGGACTTCTCTTTGTTCTTCTAAACGTGAAAAAGTATCAAGGCGTTTACCCAAATGCCAATCGGCAGTATGTAGGATTTTCATGGTTTTGTGGAATAATTCAAAGGTGCAAATTACTGAAATATTGTGGGTTTTTGATGAATGTCCCTTAAACAAAAAAGCGGTTTGCAAATCATAAGATTCACAAACCGCTTTTACTATTTTACGCAAATCAAATTACACTAAAGCAATTCTTTTGAAAGCACTGATAGTCAATCCTTTTTGCGTTTGCTCTAATAATTGTTTGATATTGATTGAACCGTCTTTTACGAATTGTTGGCTCAACAAAGTAGATTCTTTATAGAATTTCTCTAATCTACCCGCTGCAATTTTATCCAACATTGCTTCTGGTTTTCCTTCTTGACGAGCTTGGTCTCTACCAATTTCAATTTCACGTTCAATCGTTGCAGAATCAACACCGTCTTTATCCAAAGCCACTGGCTTCATTGCGGTGATTTGCATCGCAATGTCTTTTCCAACTTCTTTAACATCAGTGCCTTGAACGTTTGTGAACGCTACTAAAACACCAATTTTATTATTCGAGTGGATGTAAGAAACTACTTGGTCAGCCGTTAAGTTTTCATAACCAGCAATGGTGATTTTCTCACCAATTTTACCCGTCAATTCAATCATTGCTTCTTGTGCATTACGACCATCAGCCAAAGTGGAAGCCAATAAAGCTTCTTTGTCAGCTGGGTTATTAGCAACCGCTGAAGCCAATAAAGCATTGGCTAAATTCGTAAAATCAGCTACTTTTGAAACGGGTTCAGTTTCGCAAGCCAAAGCCACTAATTTACCGTTTGTTCCGTCAGCGCTGATAGCAATCAAAACCGAACCCTCGTTTGTTTCGTTATCTGCACGTTTCGCTGCCACTTTCTGACCAGCTTTACGGAGAATATCAATAGCGGCTTCAAAATCACCACCTGCTTCAGTAAGGGCTTTCTTACAATCCATCATGCCCGAACCAGTCATTTGTCTTAATTTATTAACGTCTGCTGCTGAAATAGCCATTGTCTTGTTAATTTGAAAATTTGAAAATTTATTAAATTTGAAAATAATTGTTAAATAATTATTATTCAGCTTATTTTCACTCAAATAGCCCACAGAAATCTATGGGCTATTTTTATAAGTATTTTAGATTATTAAAAATCAGATCATAGTTTTTCAATTTTCCAAACATCGAAAATCAAAAATCTAACATCGAAAATCAATTAGTCTTCTTTTTCGTATTTAGCCACTACCTTCGCTGCTTCTTTTTCTGCTTCTAAATCCACTAAACGTTTAGCTTCTTCTTCTTCAGCCATACGAGCATCGTCTTTATCTTGCTTGCGTTCCATCAAACCCTCTTCGATTGCTTTACCAATTGCTAAAGTAATTAAAGCGATTGATTTGTAAGCATCATCATTCGCTGGGATTGGAAAATCTACTAAATCAGGGTTTGAGTTAGTATCGCACATGGCAAATACTGGAATAGCTAAACGTTGTGCTTCTGCCACTGCAATATGCTCACGCTTCACATCTACTACGAAAAGAGCTGCAGGAAGACGAGTCAATTCGGTGATACCACCCAATACTCTTTCCATTTTCTCTTTATCACGAGACATCATTAAACGCTCACGTTTTGCCAAAGCTTTTACCGTTACCTCGTCTTTTAATAATTTGTCAATCGTACCCATTTTCTTGATAGACTTTCTAACCGTTTGAAAGTTAGTAAGCATTCCACCCAACCAACGGTCGGTAACGTAAGGCATTTTTAAACGACGAGCTTCTTCTGAAACGATTTCTTGCGCTTGTTTTTTGGTAGCTACAAACATGATTTTGCGTCCAGAGCGTACAATACCTTTGATAGCATTACAAGCTTCGTCTAAACAACCTAATGTTTTGTTCAAATCAAGAATGTGAATACCGTTTTTTTCCATGAAAATAAACGGAGCCATTCTTGGATCCCACTTACGGGTTAAGTGTCCAAAGTGAACACCAGCATCTAATAATTCTTTGTATTCTAATTGTGCCATTTGTTGTAATAGGCATTAGGGGTTGGGCATTAGGGGTTAGTAATTGCAACTAAAACCTAGCATCTTATTCCTAATAACCATAAAGGATTAAAATAAAAATGAAAAAATATTGGCAAAGCACCGGTCACTGTAAGCTTTGCCAATGAAATATGAAGAATTTAGCAATAGAATTGAAAGATGGAAGGTATTTTAATCCCTAACACCCAAGCCCTAATTCCTAAAATACTATCGTTTCGAGAATTGGAATTTACGACGAGCCTTCTTCTGACCTGGTTTTTTACGTTCAACCATACGTGGGTCACGAGTAAGGAATCCTTCTTTTTTCAAAGCTGGACGACGCTCAATGTCGATTTCTTGTAAAGCACGAGCGATTGCTAAACGAAGTGCCTCCGCTTGACCTTTGCTTCCGCCACCGCCAATGTTTACTTTAACATCATAAGTCCCTTCGGTCTTCGTTAAAGCAAATGGTTGGTTAACAATGATTCTTAGGATTTCAGATGGAAAATAGTTTTCCAACGTACGGCCATTTATCAAATATTCGCCTTTGCCTGGAGTCATGTAAAGTCGGGCAACGGCTGTTTTTCTTCTTCCTAATGTATTGGTTACTTCTGCCATTTTATGTTATGGTGAACGGTGAATGGTGAACGGTGAATGGAGAACGATAAATAAATTTGTGCAATTTTTTGACCGTTGACCGTTGACCTTTTACCCTTTACCGAAAATGATTAGAATTTGATTTCAGTTGGTTGTTGTGCTGAGTGAGGATG
>JBBAKZ010000044.1:0-7795 GCA_040403275.1 Arcicella sp.
AATAATATCGTACTTCTTAATCAAATCCCAATGCGGAACTGAACCTTCTGGAAGGGTTGGAATTTCTCCATTTTCCAAAATCACTTCATTGTCTTCGGGCATTTTACCGGCGGGAACACTTGCGTGTGGAAGGTTTGGCAAGGTTACTAAAACCTCATAAAGCTCTGACTCTGTAATTTTTAACACTTCTTCCAATTCCTTTGCACGAACTTTCAACGTTCCTGTTTCGGCTTTGGCAGCTTCGGCTTCCTCTTTTTTACCAGCCTTCATCAAACCACCAATTTCTTTGGCAAGGGCGTTTGATTTGGCAAGGGTATTGTCTAACTCCACCTGAGTTTCACGACGTTTTTCGTCTAAACCTAAAATTTGGTCAACGGCTTCTTCCGCACCTTTGAAATATTTTCTATTCAAGCCTTCAATGGTTGCGGCTTTGTTTTCTTTGAGTTGTTGTATTTGTAACATTTAAAATTGTCAATTTAATGTAACCTAAAAATTTATTTTCCAAACAGTCGTTGCAACTTTTGCCAATTCTACTTGTCTATTTTTTATAGTTTTAGGAGACCACTCCTCATAATTAATTTTTTTATTTGATAGCACATATTGGCTACTTTCATAAGCCTTCTTTTTTACTTCAAATGACTCATTTCCAATTGCTCGGTTTATACTATCTTCTAACAAGGTATAATTTCCAAGAGCAAAAAGATATTGAAACTTATCTTTATCGTTTGGCTGAAAATTTTCATCCCAACTTTCATTTGCGTTTTCAGGAAAAATATGTTCAATCGTTGCAGTTGAATCTTCAAATTGATATTTTTTCTCTGCAATCTGATTTTCTATACTAAAAAGAATATACCTGATTAATTTCTTATTTCTTGCCGAATTGGTATCCAGTATTTTAGTACTAAAATTTGACCTAAAATTTTCATCAGAGACATAAATTGATTTTATTTCATTAAAGATATGATTTGCACTATTCAAATTACCTTTAAATACTTCTATACTAGCTTTATTATATTTACCTTCAAGTTCATTTGGGTTCAATCCACTAATCGTCAAATATCTGAAAGAAATTGTAACAATTCCCTTTAAGATTTTTACGAATTCAGTATTTGGCAATTTTTTATAAGAACTTAATAGAAGTGGATAACACTGAGTAATCCTAAGTAAATTTAATATACTAATACTTTCCCTTGCTTCAGAAAAATTATCCCATAAACTATCCCCAGCATTTGATAGAGCTGTATAAACTGGAGCTAAATCTTGTAGGTTTTCCAATAAATCTAAAACATCAGCCGCTTTTTTCGTCTTGTTTTTTATAGCCTTGAAAAGTGTCTGCTTTCTTTCAAAACTATTACGAGAGTTCCAATAATGTCTTAAAAATGACGTTAAATCATTTTCGGATAACTGATCATTTATATCTTGCCACTGCCTTTCAGCTTCAATTATCGTAGTTGAATCTTCTGAATCTGCTATCGAAAACAAAAAATTCTTTAACAAATCTGATGTTGATAATTTTACTCCCCTTGCATTTAGTGTTTCAAATACTTTATAGGCATTCAAATCATCAGAAACTTCAATAATAGTAAATGTCAATTTTTCTGCAAGCTCATCTTCAAGAAATATTGCCAAATTTTCCCCCGATTTCTCTGGATTAAATTTAGTTTTGAGTCTTTCATAAAAGAATTGGAGTCCATTGTAAAGCCTCTTTTCGGAAGGCTTTAAACTTCTAATATTTGTTGGGGTACGAAGCCTAAGAATAAAACTTTGGTAAAAATTATCATTGTTTTTATTTAATCTTAATTTACTGGATGGCAATAAAGATGAAGCTGGTGTATTACTAATGAAACGCTCTGTAAGTTTTCGTTTTCTTTCAGTGTTATTAAATGAGTCAATCCCTTGTTCAGCCCAATCTTCTAATAATTTTATGCCAGCTAAATAAATCATAGACAATGTCGTAATTCTTTGCTGTCCATCAATAATCATAAATTGTTTAGAACTTGTAGGCATTACTTGCAAAACAATATATCCCATATAATGCCTACCTTCCTCGTGCAAATTTTCTATATCAGCCCATAAATCATCCCATTCTTCTTCATTCCAAGTGTAATCTCGTTGAAAAGTTGGAACATTATATGACCTTCCATTACCAATAATACTAACAAATGTTGAAAATTCTGCCATGTTTATTTTATGGTTAAGAAGAATGGGAATTGCAGTGATATTATATTTTGATTTTTAAATTTACGGTGCTGAGAAAATATCTTTCATCGCATCTTCGTACAAAAAGCATCTTTCGTTCAAAGCATTCAAGGCCGCAACTTTGTTTTTCCCGTGAATCAAAAGGGTAATATTATGTTCAGAAGCACCGTAACAAATCATGCGGATAGGAATGTTTTTCATCGCTTCCAATACTTTCAAGGCAATTCCTTCTTTATCCGCCGAGAAGTTCCCAACAATACAAACAATGGTTTGCTCTTTGTCAACTTCCTCTAAATCAGCAAATAAACGTAATTCAGCCATGATGGAATCTAAATGCTCATCATTATCAATGGTAACGGAAACGGAAACCTCCGAAGTCGTTATCATATCAACGGGCGTTTTATATTTCTCAAAAACCTCAAAAACTCTTCTCAAGAAACCGTAAGCATTTAACATTCGGGTCGAGTGAATGTAAATGGCCGTTAAATGATCTTTGGCTGCAATCGCTTTAATTTCACGGTCAGACGTTTTATTAGCAATCAAGGTACCAAAAGCAGAGGGTTCCATGGTGTTTTTCAAACGAACCGGTACGCCTTTCATTTTAGCTGGGGTAATGGTACTTGGATGCAAAATTTTCGCACCAAAATAAGCTAATTCAGCCGCTTCTTCAAAAGTCAATTCACGAATAGGGAAGGTTTTTTTAACGATTCTTGGGTCATTATTGTGCATTCCGTCGATGTCCGTCCAAATTTGAACTTCTTCCGCCACAATCGCACCACCAATTAAGGAGGCAGTATAATCAGAACCACCACGCTTTAAATTATCAACTTCGCCACGTGGGTTACGGCAGATAAATCCTTGCGTAATAAATAATTGTTTATCAGGCAATTGCGACAAAATCAAACCTAATTTTTCTTCCGTAAATTTCAGTACGGGCTCATTATCGGTATCAATCAACATGAAATCCAAAGCGGGCAATAAAGCAGATTTCAGCCCTTGCTCACGGCAATATGCCTCAAACATTTGGGTAGAAAGCAATTCACCTTCGGCGACAATTTCTTTTTCTTGTTTTAGCGAAAAGGGTTTGATATTCACCAAAGAACGAATGAATGAAAATTCCTTTTCAATAATCGCTTTCCCCTCTGAATGCCCAGCTGGCGTTGCGTATAAATCTTTGATAAACTCCTCATAATGAGCGAACAAGGCATTAATTTTCTCAATCCCTTCCCCATCTTTGTTCACCTTCAAAGATTCCCCAATGGAAATCAGTGCATTGGTCGTACCCGAAAGCGCCGACAAAACTACGATTTTGCGATTACCATCTTCGGTAATCAAATTTTTGATAGCGTGCATTCTTTCGGGCTTCCCGACTGAAGTACCTCCAAATTTCCAAACTTGCATTTTATTCTTTAAATTAATTTCTTCACTATATCTAAAAAATCATCTATATTGATAATTTCTACTTTGGGAAAATCAATCTCTTTGAGTGGATTGAAATGTCAATCATTCGTTACAATATAATCCACATTTCCAACTATTGCTGTATCGACAAACTTATTGTCATCGTAATCAATTTTCAAAAGCTCCCATTTAAAATAGATTTCACTTTGCACCACATTGGGTTTTGAAAGCAGTAATTCAATGATATTATCAGCTACCAAAGCGTTGGTTTTAAATTCAATGATTTCAGCATATTCCAAAAGTAAGTCATTACTCATAATCAGTGTATATTTTTGTTGCAAGAATGCGTCAAAGATGGGTCTATACCGAGATTTCTTTCCTATTGAAACCAACAAAACATTTGTGTCTAATACGATTCGCATCATTTATATGGCGTTCTTAAATGCTCATTGGACCACTCTTTCATGGTTTCTTCCGACCAGTTATTTTCATTCCAAAGTCTATCCATTTCTTCGGTTGCTTTGTCAGCAAAATAATTACTCAACAATTGTTTGATTTCAAGTACCTGATTTTCAGCTATTTTGTAGCTAAAAGGTTTTACTAATTCTAATTGAAGATTAGTAAGTTTTTGTGAATGTACCATATTTCTATTTTCATTTTAATCACAACATTTACTCCGAAAACTCCTTATCTTTAATGGTCTCTTTCACGATAAACAAAGGCCTATTTTTCGACTGAAAAAACACCCGTAAACGTATTCTCCGATGACACCCAAAGCAATTAATTTTACGCCACTAAACAAGATAATAATGAATAATAAGGACGTAAACCCTTCAATAACTTCTTGAAAAAAGAATTTTTTAATAACCACAATAATAAAATAAATGAAGGCTACTAAAATGGCTAAAAAAACCAACCGAGAAACAAACTTGATTGGGAATTCACTAAAATTGAAAATCCCGTTATAAGCCAATTTGAATAACATCGAAAACGAGTGCGGTATTATCACGACTGCCATCATCAATTAATACAATTTCAATCTTCAATTCCGACGAATCTATGACCGCATTTAATCTTTGATTAGATGCGGGAATGTATCACTTTCATTAAACAAAGGAGCAATAATTGAAATTTGAGGCTTCTTCAAAATATTGTGTGTTAAATAGATTTTAACTCAAATATACGAATGAATAGTGATTAGTAATTAATCTCAACCGATTGGTTGGCATTGAAGACTTTTTTTGTGTCTCCATTTATCCAAAAAAGCCCGATTTGGTAAGTATCTGGCACTAAATATTGTGGAGGAATTTGAATGGCTATTCCCTGCTTAAAAAATTCTTGAATATTTCTTTTTTGATAGATTAAATAGCTTTTTTTCGCTGATTTTAGAAGTAAATAAATACCGTCATTTAGCCCCAATCCCATCGTCAAATCCTGATTAACAACCACGATTTCATTATTTTTCTTTAAAATATTTACTTTAATCGATTGATTATCAGGCAATTTTGCCAATAATTCTCTTTCTGAGGCCTTGAAAACCGTTTGAGGGTAATGAAAAATCCCTTTTGGTACAAGTCGAGCCAAAGCAGTTTGTACGTAACGGTCGAAATCTGAACCTTGAATTGGACCTAAGCCAATTTGGTTATGTTCTTGATTAAAAATTCTAACCAACAAATCTTTTCTACGTTCGTGAACTTCGGGAAGGAATTTTAAGTAAGATACTATGTAAAAAATTACACTTCCAATCAATATCCATTGGAAGATTTTTTGAGATTTATTAAATTTTAACCAACCCGTTAAGAACATCAAATAAGCAACGACCAACATGGTTGCGGGATAAATTTTATAATTACCTACCAACATCACAAAATACCCAAATCTTGGACGTAAAATCGCAATCACAACGGCATTAATTACCAAGAATAAAAAGCACCCCAAAATGATATAATTGGAAGGTTCGGCATTGAATCTACTTTGTAATTTCGCAACATATTTAGCCAAAGAAAATTTTTCAAACAGTGTCGTTCCTCCCAAAAAAATCCACCAAATAGCAATTAAAATCAATATAAATCCAGCAATAGTTGGTACAATGGAACGCTCTAAAATTGGACTAAGGGTCTGAAAATCGAAACTTCCCCCTACATGCGTAAAGAATCCCAAAAAACTTTCGTGTGGATGATGAAAAAAATAATCAAACCCTTGGTCATTGGCTTGGGTATCGAATTTGTAGAAGTACAATTTAAAGGTAGCTATCGTAAAAAATAGCCATATCCCTAACATTTTATACCGAGCTTGCAAAGCCAAAATCACTATTCCCACCATCCAATAAAACAAGCCATTACTCATGGTAAAGCTATCAAAAAACACCGCAAAGGCTGCTCCTAAAAACGTCCAAAACGTATTTTTTGAAAGTAAATAAACGCCCAATAAACCAAAAAATATGACCGGTTGATACTGAAAACCAGTGATCGTCCAAATACTTGTGAGATAATACTGAGGATGCAAAAGCAATAATGGAACGGGCAAAAAATAGTACGTTGGCAGTTTTTGTTCCTTAATTACTCGCCAAAAAATCCACAACATTCCGAAAAGCGTAATGTTAGAAATAATCGTAAGCGTCCGCATATTGAGCGTTCCCGTGAGCGCATAATGGAGCAGATTCATCAATTTAGCATATACGATTCGGTGTTCATTATTGGGTTTAAACAAAAGCCATATTTTTTCATTGAAATCTTTGGCTTCAAGAAAACGCCCTAAAAAATCTGGAAAAGCGTCAATATCATCCATCCAAGGCACATTCACGGCATACGTGAAGAGCATTATTGTGAAAAAAAAGATGGGTAGAATGATACCTAGTTGAATGAGGATTTTTTTGTTTTTTAACATATATGCCTTTGGCCCTGAGCCATTAGTTTATCCAAAACTGCTACCATACGAGCCACAAGCCTATCACTTATAGTTTCTAGCTTACAGCATTTATTTAAAAGTTAATTTTTTCGTGAATAATATACTCGGGGCGGTTCTTGATTTCCTCGAACATATTTCCCAAATATTCACCTAAAACGCCAATCGTCAACAATTGAATTCCGCCAAAAAAGATGAGGGCAATTATGGTGGAAGCCCAACCAGGAACGATGCTATTAGGTCGATAAATGAGTCCAGTTATTACCCAAATGGCTAAGCCTATACCAATAAAAATACTAATTAATCCAATCGTGAGGGCTAATTTCAAAGGTTTTTTACTGAAATACAAAAGACTAGTCGAAGCAAATTTTATCATTTTCGAGAGCGGATATTTTGTCTCGCCCGCAAAGCGTTCGTCACGTACGTACGTGATGGGTACTTGCTTGAAACCAATCCAAGAGATTAGTCCACGGATGTATTTGTTCTTTTCGGGTAAACTTTTAAACGCCTCAATTACGTGTTTATCAATCAAGCGAAAATCGCCCGTATCGACTGGAAGTTTTGTATCAGAAAGAAAATTAATGGTTTTATAAAAATATTTTGCCGATAATTTCTTAAAAAAAGTTTCACCTTTTCGTTCTCCCCGCAAGCCATAAACTACGTTGGCATGCTGTTCAAGGTGTATTTTTACCATTTCGGGAAACAATTCTGGCGGGTCTTGAAGGTCACCGTCAATGATGATGGCTACATCGCCCTTACAGATATTTATGCCGGCAGTCACGGCGGGCTGATGTCCAAAATTTCTGGAAAAACTCACAATTTTTACATTTGAATCATTTTGGGCAATTCCTCTCAATAATTCCAATGTTCGGTCACGGCTTCCGTCATTGATAAAAATCAATTCATACCCCCGATGTTCAAAACTTTGCATGGTTTTGTTCACTCGTTCGTAAGTATGAGCAATCACTTGTTCTTCGTTAAAACAAGGAATTATGACGGAGATAAATAAGTTTTTGGCTTGTTGCATAATATGGATTTACTCTTTCAAAATTATCACTTTCTTATCAAAATAAGTAGCATAACATTTATTCCAAAGGTGTTTTTCGTTGTTTTTTATATCGTCAAAACAGAGCGATTTAGGAATATTTTTTAGCGGAGCCACATAAATAGTATCACTTTTACTTTCTCTAATTTGGGTATATCGCTGGGTCATTTCTTGGTCGTATCTTTTGGCAATTCCCAAGCGAATATCGGCGTACATGGTTATTAAGTTTTTGCCATCAAAATAAAT
>JBBAKZ010000044.1:7805-12984 GCA_040403275.1 Arcicella sp.
AAATAGAAGATAATAACGTAAATGTTATTAGTCCAATCCATCCCCATTCATTTTTAACCTTTCTCTTTTCATCAAAATATGCAAAATGGGCAATGGTAACAATGTAAAAAAAACCAAGTGCGTAAATAGCAAAAATAATGTTTTTCACACGGTCAGGAACGCCCATGTCGTTGCCATAATGAATGACAAAAAACATCAGAAAAATCAAGATAAATAACCCAACAATGGCTATCCAAATATTTACTTTAAAGAGATTGGAGGGTATTTGTGGGAAGTATTTCTTCAAGAAATATATTGAATATGAAAATGCAAAAAACATTAAAAGTACTCCCCATCTTAAACAACTTATAATGGTTGATTTCAAAGCATTTAAAAGCGATTGAAAAATAGCTCCTCCTAAGACATTGCCGCCTGCCATACGGATTTCATTTCCTTTAGCTTTAATTACCCAGAAGAAAGCAAAATAGGCTCCCACGAGGATTAATCCGAAAAGAAAACCGTCAAATCGTTTTTCACAAACTAAAATATACAGCCAAACCATTCCCAAAAAAGCCAAGATAAAAAGCATCATCACTTCATTGGAACCGATGATAAAAAATACTAAAGTGGCGGCTAAAAGCGCAATTGGATATTTAATTCGCTGATATTGAGGCTGATAATATCGTAAAATAACCACGATTAAATACAAAAAATAACAAAACGAAGTTGGGAAAATGAAAACGGAAGTGTACCAATAAAAAGTATCCACTACGCTCGAAGAGAAAATAATAAAAAGGCTTAAAAAGGTGGCGGCCAACAAGAGCTGATTTTGTCGTGTAGGCTTTAACAATTCACCAATTAGGGTGTAAATGGCGTGATATAACAAACCTAAAATCAAAAAGGGCATCACTTTTACAAACCAAAAAACGCCAAAAGCCAGGGGAGTGGCATGAAAAATCATATTGGAAATATATCTTCCCGACCAACCCTCGTAGTAAAATTTTTGAGCCTTCCAAAAACCATAATCCCTGGTCATGTAAGCAAAACAATAATCGTCATCAACGGATGGATGATTATAGATTGCCAATAAACCAATTGGAATAACTGTAATTAAAAAAAGAAGCCACAAGGCCGAATTTGCTAAGTTTTTTGGGGTAAGCACCGATTTTATATAGTTAAATAAAGGTTAATTTTCAACATCAACCCTTCTGTTACAACCTAATTTTTATTTTATACCATTCAATTGGGAGAATCCTGCAATTACAGATCGTCCATGACTAATTTTTAAATGTTTGTATTTGAAATATCAGTCAAAAGAAAGAAATAGTACGCCCGACAACCCAAAATAGTATCGTTAGACTTTTCCGTAAATTTACAAATCAAACTCGCTGTGAAATAAAGTCTAAAATTACCAAAGTTTAGCTTTATAATTCCAAAATAGAATCTCTTTTTACAGATTTCATTTTCATAACCTTACTTTCAAGTTGCTATATTTAATTTCATATTTTCCATCTTGAACTTTCAATAACCCAATAAGATAGTCATCGGGAATGAAGGTATTTTTCAAAATGTCCGTTTCCAAGCCTTTCCAGAAAACATTTTGAGGCAATAAAAAGTCTTTTCTATTTTCATAAAGTAATCGATTTAAAGGCAATAAATACGTATTTCATTTAGATTTAAGCACAATATTTTGTTCAATTCCCAAGGGGTTTTCAACCGCTAACGTTATTTTTTTAGAATAAAACGGTCTTTTCTTTGTTCTAAAAACAGTGCTAAGTCGCTGACATCGTGAACCGTATCTTTATGTATTTCTTCTTGAAATTTTGTAAAAGGCAAGGTTGGCAATTGATAAACAGCCGTTTTTATGGTTTCAATATTTGCCACATCCACTTGTTGCGTCCAATCAATCATTATCGAAAGGATATAAAACCCAACTATTATGGAATTTAAAATTAAAAGTGGCTGCCGCTAATCGTTCACGATAATAGAGGTTATAATCGTGCCAGAAATAGTAGTAATAGGCATAAAGGAGCATCGTAATTGGTAAAATAGTGGCTAAAATTACTTTATAAATCCTTCCTTTCGTTAAGCGTAAACTAACTAAATAGACCAAACACATCAACAAAACGTTCATAAAACGGTAGCGACTGGTAAACATTTCCTCAAATCCGTGTGCACCCGTATAGCGTGAATAAGCCACCGCTCCCGCTGACATAAATAAAGCAATCATATAAGCGACTAAAAATAAAATATCGAAGGTTTTAGCCTCATCCTTATCAAGGTTTTGAGTAATATATTGGAATTGAAAAAGCGGGTGGAACATCGGGAGACGGCGTATAATTACTGAAATAAATTGTGAAACATACTGCCGTAATTCGTAACATGATGCCCAAATTTTTATATCTTTTTTGATAAATTAAAATCAGCGTTACGGGTATAAAAACAAACATTCCGTTAATAAAAATGAAGGTTATTAAAACTGCGGAAAGCATTGCCAACATAAAATATCGTGGTTTCTGATAACTGAGCAGATAAAATGTAACCATTTCCCACAGTCCAATCGGATAATAAAGCCACGCACAGCCCATCCAAAACTGGTTTTCAAAAGTTTGAATTTGAAAAATCAAAAATGGAATTAGCAGAAAATAAACGATATTCCAAACGTATTTTCAGAAAAAATCGCCAAAACAGAAATAAGATTCCCAAAAGGGTAAGATTTCCAATTTGAGCGAAAGTGAAGAAGTTGAGTTTTTCCGTGATTTTATAAATGAGAAAAGCAGCGATTCTCGAAACGGGCGTTTTGTGTTCGGTAATGTTGTGTTGTCGCATAAAAATTTGGAACGTTTCCGCCAAAGACTCACTTTTATTTAGATCAAAGACTGCTTTTGTATAATATAAATTATCGTCAAGAAAGGAGACATTAATGGTATATTGCCAGACGTAATAAACAAAAAATAATAGGGGAGCAATCCCAAGAATAATACTAAGGTTTTTTAAGTTTAAAATTTTCATGTATGAGTTTTTCAGATAGAGGATATAATAGGACTGATAATAAAATTACCAAAGTTCCTGCATAAAATCCCGCTGTCATGCGTTCTTTTTCACCGAAGAATGAGTAAGCGAGCATGATTCCGTAAACTGGCTCTAAATTCAAGGTCAAATTGAAGGTAAAAGCTGAAAAAATTCTCACTAAATTGACTGATTCTGTGTAGGCGTAGATGGTACAAACGAAACCTAGTATGAAAATCCATAACCAATCCATGCCTTGTGGAATAATAGAAATCGAAGTGTTACCTGAAATTAAAACGTATAAAACAGGGATTAAAGTACTAATGGCAACCCCCAACATTTCATAAAAAGTAATGATTTGGGACGTATATTTTTTGGAAAACTCTCCATTTAAAACCGAGAAAGTTGCGCCTAAAATGGCACAAATAATGCTCAATACCAAACCCCAAATGTGGTTAAATTCGTAAAGAAATATTAAGTACAAACCCAAAATTATCACACTCCCAAAAATAACTTGGAGTGGTTTTATCCGTTTTTTGTTCCAAAAAGGTTCGATAAAACTTGTCCAAAGTGAAGTAGTTGAAAGTCCCGCCAACGAAATAGCGATGGTTGAAATCTTGGCGGAGTAAAAGAAAGTAAACCAATGCAAAGCCACAATAATTCCACCCGTGGCCAACAGTTGCCATTTGCCTTTTGTATCAATTTCAATCGATAAACCCCTTATTTTGAAATAGATATAAAAACCAACCGTTGCCAAAAGGGTACGAAAAAAGACTAATCCCAAGGTATGAATTGAAATAAGTTGCCCAAGAATGGCCGTAAATCCAAAAATCAATACGACAAAATGTAAAGTAAGAAAGTCTTTAAAAGTGGTTTTCATAAGGTTGGATTAATAAGTTTTTAAGGTAAGGATGAAACGCCCTGGTGTTCCATTTCATCTCGGAACGGCTCGATACAGAATTATGCCGATAAAAGTAAAAACAATATTGGGTAACCAAACGGCTAAAAGTGGGGGCATTCCACCCGATTGGGCAATTCCTTTACTCATCATGAAAAACAGAATGTATAAAAATGCCAGCAAGAAGCCCAAAGCAATCTGAAATCCTACGCCTCCACGGGCTTTCCGAGCGGAGACAATTACGCCAATAACCGTCAGAATCACGACAGCAAAAGGATTGGCAAAACGGAGGTATTTTTCAATTAAAAATATTTCAATTCCATCCGACCCACGACTTCTCACTTTCTCAATCGTTTCTTCTAGCTCGGGCATCGTAAAGGTTTCTTGCAACTGATATTTGCTGTCGAAATCTTTGGGCAACAAGTTCAAAGTAGTATCTAATTTAGCACCATAGGTTAGTTTTTCTTTCCCATTTTCCAAAAAGGTTCTAATTCTATAATCTTGAATGGTCCATTTTCGGCGGGTAGTATCCCACACGATTCTGTCAGCTAATAACTTGACTTTCAATTTACTATCCGATATTTTATCCAACGCAAACCGATAACCCGTGTTTGTTCCAGTATCATAACTTTCCATGTAAGCATAATCTTCGGGGCCAATTTTAATATGAACATCTCGCCCGCTGAAATAATAAGAACCACCTTCTACGTATTTTCTTTCAAACGCAATTCGGGTTTTATTGGCAATCGGAATTACCCAACCAACCATGGCAAAAGTAAGCAAACCAAGCAAAGTAGAGCCAATCAAATAGGGACGAAGAAACCGCATAAAACTGACTCCAGTACTCAGAATAGCAATAATTTCGGTTCGGGCGGCCATATTGGCCGTAAAAAAAACGGTGGCGATAAAGACCATTAAAGGTGAAATGTAATTGGCCCAATAGGGGATAAAATTCAAATAATAGTCGAAAATAATCGCATGCATCGGCGCTTCCTTGCGAATAAAATCATCGATTTTCTCCGTGTAATCGATCACCATGACGATTAATACAATCAAAAAAACCGCAAAGACATAGGTCTTCAAGAACTTTTTTAAAATGTAATAATCCAGGATTTTCATCTATTTCCTAATTGAATCTGGGTTATATGAAATCCCCGAAAACCAGTGAATGAATAGCACCCGCGCAGTTCTGAAATTAAAGGGAACCATAAAAAGAGAAAACAAGGTAATGGGTACGACATAGCCCATCGCCGGAGGGTCATTCAAAACATTGAATACAAAAATCCCACCAAA
>JBBAKZ010000045.1:0-2999 GCA_040403275.1 Arcicella sp.
TTGGCTCGGTGCATGAAACCCGCAACATCCGTACTGAGGCGCTCCGTGGGGATAATTTAATCCATCTTCGTAACTCAAACGACCAGCAGTTGTCCCATCGTTAATCGAAAATTGAATGGCAAAAATTGATTCAGAGCCATTTTCAGTTTCTGGAATAAAATTCTCGGCAATGTCTTTACTCAAAGAATATTTTCCCGACGAAATCACAGCTTGTGTAAGGGTAACCACTTCTTGCAATCTGGTTTTATTGATATTAGTTACTTTATGGTTTACGTCTTGTTCGTAAGCTTGAAACAATTTAACTTTTGCTAAATAAGCGGTGGCCGAAAGTTTATTGGCTCTTCCAAGTTCGGGTTGAGAAACGGGCAAATTATCCACCGCAAATTGAAAATCAGCCGCAATCTTGTTCCATGATTCATCATTGGTGAGCGTATTTGAAACTTTCAAAATATCTTCTCCCGTCGCTGTTTCATCAAAAATTGGTACGTTTTTATACAATTTTTTCAAGATAAAATAACTGTGTCCTCTCAAAAAACGCAACTCTGCCAAACGGATTTGTTTGTTCGGATAATTTGCTTCTGAAAGTGTATTAACCGCCCGTAGAGCCACATTTGCTCTAGAAATTGACTTGAAAAGATTTTGCCAAGATTTTGTAACAAAGGCACCAATCGTCGGCGTTGTGAGATTATAATGCTCCATGGCATCAATTTCTCCTACGTCGCCCGTTCCGCCCCCGCCTTTGTAGGCATCGTCCGAACGCACACTTCCATAAACCTAATCACTGTAAATGGGTCCAATCATATCACCGTTGCCGATGGCGGCATAAGCGGCTGTAACCAATCCTTCAATGGCGGTTGGAGAGGTTAAATCTGAGGATGATAACACACCCGTTGGCGTATAATCAAGGGCATCTTTGCATGAGTTGAAAGTGAAATCCCTTTCGTTTCGGGCATCATTTTCCAAGCGAAAAGAAGTTGTAAAACCATCATCAAAGCGAAAAAAGAGAAGGTTAAACCACCACCAAAAGTTGCCGAAATGTAAGGGAACGAAAACGAGATGACCACCGCCATAATCCAGTGGGTGAAACTTCCCAGCGCCTGTCCATAAGCACGGACTTCATTTGGGAATATTTCAGAAATGAAAACCCAAATAACTGCGCATTGCGAAAAACCAAAGAATCCAATAAAAAGAAAGAGATAAATTGGGACGTTCATGCCCCCGAGGTCATTGGAATAAAAGGCAGAAGCCACCAAACCAAGCGATACGATTAAGCCAAACGAACCCACTAACATTAGATTTCTTCTACCAAATTTGTCAATTAATGCCAGACCTAAAAGCGTGGAAACTAAATTAATAAATCCAATTCCTGCCGATGAAAGCAAGGCAGAATCCTTTCCCAAACCTGCCATTTCGAAGATGCGAGGAGCGTAATAAATAATGGCATTGATTCCCGAAACTTGGTTAAAAACGGCAAACAAAATCGCCAAAGTAACGGGTCGTTTATAAATAGATTTGAATAGATTTTTAAAATTTGATTGACTCGCCGCATAACTATTTTGCTGAATTTGATAAACCACTTTATCGGCTTCGGAAGCATCAATGGTTTGAAGAATTTTGCGGGCTTCTTCCACTTTTCCACGTTTCAAAATCAACCAGCGGGGACTTTCAGGAATCCCTAAGGTTGTAAGAATAAAAATTCCTGAAGGAATCGCCTGCACACCCAACATCAAACGCCAAGAATTTTCACCCCTATCACCCAATAAATAGTTGGATAAATACGCCATTAAAATACCAAAAACGATGTTGAATTGAAAAAGGGCTACTAATCGTCCACGTTTAGAAGGTGGTGCAATTTCTGAAATATACATGGGGGCAACCACCGAGGATACGCCAACACCAAATCCTCCAAAGAGTCGAAAAATTAAGAAACTAGTCCAATCGTTTGCGTAGGCTGTACCCAAAGCCGATACTAAATAAAGAACAGCGATAAATAGTAAACTGACTTTTCTGCCGTATTTTTCCGCAGGAATTCCGCCCAAAATAGAACCTAAAACGGTGCCAATCAAGGCAATTGAAACGGTGAAACCATGTTCAAAAACGGAGTGATTCCAGAGTTTTTGAAGGGTTTGTTCTACCCCCGAAATTACGGCAGTGTCGAAGCCAAAAAGAAAACCACCTAAAGCGGCAGAGATTGACCAAACGAAGACTTTTAAATTTTGACTCATTACTTTAAAATCGATTTTAGATTTTTTAATGAGTCAAAATTCGGGAAGATTGAAGGGAAAGACTGTTAGTTATTGTTCAAATAATGACAGAATTGTTACTTGTATATAAACTCCTGATTGTAAGGTATTTAACTATTTTATTTATAAACAGACGTTTCAAATTGTTACCGAAAGTATAGAAATGTTACCTCAAACATTCCGCCAATCACTCGGCGTCTGATTCGTTTTTTGTTTAAAAAAGGTTGTAAAATAGCCAGGATTATTGAACCCTAATTCATAGGCTATTTCGGTAATATTTTTAGTTGGATCTTGCAATAATTGCTTTGCTTTTTTAATCTTAAACTCCGCAATATAATCATTAACATTTTTGTTGGTCAAAGCCGTAATTTTTCGATAAAGTTACACCCTCGACATTCCCATTTCCTTGCTGAGATGTTCAACCGACAAGGTATTTTCTTTCATGTATTTTTCAATTAATAATTCAAAATCAATCAAAAACTTGCGTTCGTTTGATTGCACGTGATTCAAGTTGGTGATTTCATTGGAGAATCGCCTTCTGATTCTATCTCGATTATCCAATAAATTCTTCACCTTTTCTTCCAATAATTGTTGATTGAACGGTTTACCCATATACGCATCGGCTCCCGCTTTTTCACCTTCAATTTGGCTTTCTAATTTTCCTTTGGCGGTCAATAAAATTACGGGAATATGAGAAGTTCTGAAATCCTCTTTTATTTGTTTTGTGAGCGAGAATCCATCTCTACCAGGAAGCGT
>JBBAKZ010000045.1:3009-6569 GCA_040403275.1 Arcicella sp.
CGTTACATCACTAATAATGACATCAGGAATGGTATTTAGAATAATTTCCCATCCTTTTTCGGCAGTTTCTGAGGTACGAACATGGTAAAATTGCGATAATTTACTGCTTAAAAACTGGAGCAAATCAAGGTTATCTTCTACAATCACGATAGAGGTTTCGGACTCATTCTTATTGTTTTTACCATCATTCAAATTTCCATTTAGTGAAATTAAATCATTTTCAATTGCATGATTTACCAAAGGAATAGGCTGCTTTTGTATAGAAGTATTATTTTCCAAGTAAGGCAACACAATTTTGAAAGTAGTTCCTTTACCCTTCTCGGATTCAACGCTAATATCGCCATCGTGGAGATTCACAAATTCACAGGGAAGCGCAAGTCCTAAACCCGTTCCGAATGAAACATTTTGCGTGGCACGGTAGAAAAGTTCAAAGGCATTATCTTTGTCTTTTTTATCCATTCCAATCCCATTATCCGAAATGGTAATTTCTATATTTTGAATACTCCGCAAGAGCATAATATGGTTTAAACCACCATTGGGCGTATATTTAAAGGCATTTGAAATAATATTAAAGAAAACTTTATCCAATTTATCCGCATCAAAAGTGTAGGGTAATTCCTTAAACGGGCAAATAAACTGAAGGTCAATATTATTCTTTTTAGCTTTGATGGCAAAATCATTAACAATTTCACTGATAAAACTTACTAAATCATACGTTTCGGTATTGAGCATAATTTTACCCGAATCAATTTTCCGAAAGTCAAGAATTTGATCCACCAAACGCAATAAACGATTGGCATTTTTGAGGATTAATGCCAAAATCGGTTTTCCTTCTTTACTATCATAAGATTTACGATTTAATAAGTCTTCGGTTGGCGTTAAAATTAAACTCAGCGGCGTTTTAAATTCATGAGAGATGTAAGAATAAAACCGCATTTTGTCCTCAACGGCTAGGCGAGCTTGAAGCGAAACTCGCTCGATTTCTTCATTTTGCTTGATTATCGCAAGATTTTGCTCTTCTAAAACTTTATTTGATTGTTGCTTTTCAAACAGTAGAAACCATAAAAATCCGCCCAAAACAATCACAATCAACTATAAAGCACTAATACAATAAAGGCGATTTCTTTGGGAAGAATAAGTGGTATTTAATTCCGTTATTTTTAAGGCTTGGCGTTCGATATCTTCTTGCTGCACTTTTACTTTCTGAAATTGAGACAGCATAATTCGTACATTATCGGGCGTAATGACGGTCGTAAAAAGTTGGTTTTCTTTGTTGTAAGGTAGCTTTTTAAGAATTTTTACTGCCGTACGAATCGACTCCTCGCCACCCGTTGGATACAAAATGGTGGCATCAATCATTCCTTTATTGACCATATCCAAGCCTTCATTTACACCAGCCAATCCATCCACACCAATGATTTTGATTTTCCCAGACAATCCCAATGCTTTACAGACTTTGTAAACCGACAAAGCGATTCTGTCGTTATGAGCAAAAACTAAGTTCAAAGCAGGATGCTCAACAAAATATTTTTTCAACTGAATACTGTCAAAATCATTCATTAACAGAGATTCCGAGAAGTGTATATTAGGGTATTTTTTTATGGCATCTACAAAACCTGAATTTCTATCAATGGTTGGCGAAGTATAGGCCCCTTCGGTTAGGTCCAACACATTTCCTTTGCCTTTCAATAATATATTGGCGTATTCCCCGGCATTTTGACCCACTAAATAATTTTCGGCTCCTACAAATGCCGTGTATTTTTTAGAAATAGTACGTCTGTCTAGGATAATTACAGGGATTCCGGCGTTGTATGCCTTTTTAATCACCTCAATAGGTGCCTTATTTTCATTCGGCGAAACAATTAATAAATCTACCTTTTCGTCAATTAGTTTCTGAATATCTTGGTTTTGCTTTTCTGTTTTTCCTTCGCCATCTTTCATTTCAAAGACAATTTCTGGATAAAAAGAAAGTTCGCTTTTCATACCATCAAGCATGTTTTTCCGCCAACTATCGCCAGTCGTACATTGCGAAAATCCAATTTTGAATGATTTTTCTTTCTTATTACTACAAGCAATAAAAAGTAGAAAATCCGCAATTATCATAGCAAAATTATTCTTCATTCGAGATAAATTCTAAGGTTAAGATTGTAAATGCAATACATGAAAGAATAATTTCAACACCAAAAATTTTGTCTAAGCAAAAAGCCAGTACATTAGAATCCACAAATAAATAATAAAAAAACGTGCCGAAGCTCATAGAATTAGGATTGGCAAGGAGTGATAGCGTTTCATAAATTGGATTTAAGAAGTCATTTTTGTTGATCAAAACCATTAAAAATACGACCTAAAATTAATAAAGTGCCAAACAACATAAAATGGTGTAGGCCAATAGCTCTCCCTTGAGATACTTTAATACAATTATTCATAAAATGGCATGAATATATTTTAACAATCAATTGTCTTCTTCGAAAGTTGAAATCGTATTTAGGAGTTCTATCATTTTTATAATTAACAATTAGATATTATTAGAATAACCATCCAATTAAATAAGAGTGCTACTTTTGTCGCACAGTAAATCAAGCAAAGCTATTTCATCCTCTTAATGAAAAACAGATTATATCTTTTTTATTAAGCCTAATTGTATTTCAGGGCCGAAGTCTAAAACTTTCCCAATTATACAAAACGTCATCAACGTATGAAAAATATATATTTAACCTTATGGTTACTCGGATTCGTATTTCCAACTTTTGCACAAAATCAAAGCGTAAAAAATAATTATCCTTTGGTGGTAGGTAATAATTTTACGCAGTCAAAAAACTATTATCTCCTCACACTTTTTCAAAATATCCCCTCGGTTAAACAGCTTCTCGCTAAAGACACAACCCTTCAACGCATAACCAGTCAAAGAACAAAAGGATTGCATTTATTACCTACCGATTGTCAAAATAATATCACGTGTTTTACGGAAAAGATGAAATTCAAGCACGATGAAATACTAGAAATTAGTAATAGATTAGGGAATTTGTATGCCGAAAATAATGCTTTGGGAAAATTAGTTTCCGAACATTTAATTCCATCTGGCACTTATATTTTATCGCAAAAACTTTCTAATAAAGAACAGTTAATTAAAGCGTGGGAACAAGATGCAGCAGGTATCAATTTCACGATTTCAGTTTATGTAGAAGGACAAAAACCGAATTATCCCGCCATCGATTCGATAAGTTTTAATGTAAAAAAAAGAAATTATACGCAATTGGTAGATGATTTATCAAAAACCATTTATGAAGAAACAAAAAACGCCTCATTATTTTTTGAATCTTCTTTGAAAGCCGCTTTACTTTCCTTAGAAATCAACGAACGAAATCAAGCGGCCGATTATGAACCAATGGCTTCAACGGTAAATAAATTAGCTTTTGACCGAGTTAAATCCATCAAATGGAATGAGTATAAATATTCACTTATTTTAGTTCCAGGCGCTGGCCCCGAAGAACCCGAAACCGCCTTGAGTGCCGAAGGAATGTTGCGTTGCAGAGTTGCCGCTTTACGCTATTTTGAAGGAT
>JBBAKZ010000045.1:6579-7707 GCA_040403275.1 Arcicella sp.
ATTAGCTCCTTTTGTAATGGTGTCAGGCGGAAATGTTCATCCTTTCAAGACTAAATTTAATGAAGCGATTGAAATGAAGAAATTCATGATTGAAACGCTTCATATTCCTGCCAATGCAATCATTGTTGAACCACACGCCCGCCATACCACTACCAATATGCGCAATGCCGCTCGGCTAATTTTTCGCTACGGAATTCCTTTTGACAAACCTTGTATTACTTCGACATCAAAGTCGCAAAGTATGAACATCCAAGAATTGAATTTAGATAAACGTTGCGAAAAAGAACTAAAACACGTGCCGTACCGAAAAGGAAAACGTCTATCAGAAACAGAAGCTGAATTTTATCCCATGCTTGAAGCCTTGCAAATCAATCCACTCGAACCACTTGACCCTTAGTGTTTTATAAAAAGACTAACACAAATTTTAAGATAACTTTATGAAAACCAAAAAAAACTTCCTCGAACTGAGTGGAATTATCCTCTCAGGGATTTTGAGTTTTTGCTTTTTTACGCAAAAGGCAGATTTTTCAACAATAGACTTATCCCTTACCAAAACTTTTGATGTTGATTCTTTAGGCGCTGGACAAGGGATTAGTATTCAGCAAGACAAAGTGTTTATTTACGGCGACCGTGAGATTGGAATGATTCGAGAATATGTGCTAAAAAATGATTCTATTCTTTATACTGGCCATGAAATCAAACTGAGTGTTGAGGGAAAAGATGTCATTAATCATCCCACAGGAATTGCTTTTCACGAAGGACTACCCACTTTTATTGGCAATAGCATTCGCCTAAATTCAGCAGGAACACTTTGGAAAGCCATCATCTATCAGGTGGATTGGAATGGTCTTCAAAAGACCCATTCACTGGATGGAAATTTATTAAGTACCATTGAAGACGATGCTTGTATCCAAGGAACACGCCCCGAATATGTAAAATATAATAACAAATGGTTGGTCGCAACGGCAGATTATGGAAATCAAAGAAATGAAGTGCGTATATACGACCCGTTAGTTCTTAAATCGGCCAAAAAGACTTCCGAAAAAGGGGTTCTTATCCATAAATTCACTTGTAGTCCGTGGGTTCAGAATCTGCTCTGGATTCCTGAAAAGAAGATTTTAGTGCTAA
>JBBAKZ010000045.1:7717-9235 GCA_040403275.1 Arcicella sp.
GCTAATTCAAAACCAAATAGAAGGTCGTCGATGGCGGCTTTCATTTGTGGATTTCGAGAAATCGTTGGCAACGGGTCACGAAGTAGTTTTGAAAACAATTGACCTCGATAAAACCGATGAATTAGAAGGGTTTTCCCTCACAAAAAATAGCAAAAAAGGCATTGCGGTTACCTCTTCTCGGAAAGCGAATGTGCATTTCGTAAAGGTGAATTGGTAATAAAGACAGTACATTAATATCATCATAAAAATCAAAATAATGCAAACACGATTACAAAAACAGACTTGGCTGAGAGTTATTCTGTTGGTTGCACTTGCGGGAGTTCTTTCGATAGAGCATTCGCAAGCAATTTCAAAAACGTACGCTAAACAAACTTTAGAGACAATTTCGGGGGTCGTAACCAATGAAATTGGAGAGACCATGGCTGGGGTGAATGTCTTGGACAAAACGACGAGAAAAGGAACGGTTTCGGATGCAAAAGGTAAATATTCAATTTCCGCAAAGGAAGGTACAACATTAGTTTTTTCATTTGTAGGATATAATTCCAAAGAAATTATCGTTGGAAGTTCATCAGTGATTAATGTAAAATTGACTGAAAATTCGCAAGAATTACAAGAAGTTGTTGCCATTGGGTATTCAACCGTTCGTAAAAGTGACGTTACTGGGGCAATTTCAAGCGTGAAAGCCAAAGAATTAAACTTATCTACGCCCACAGTCGGTCAGGCTTTGGTCGGAAAACTAGCCGGGGTACAAGTTTCACAAGTGAGTGGAGCGCCGTATGTGAGTACAAAAATTCGGGTTCGTGGCGTTGGCTCAATCAATGCCAGTTCAGACCCATTATACGTAGTGGATGGTTATCCCGTGGGCAACGATTTATTTATCAATCCTAATGATATTGAGTCAATTGACATCTTGAAAGATGCGGCTTCTGCGGCCATTTATGGTTCAAGAGCTTCGGGCGGTGTCGTTTTAATTACGACCAAAAGAGGAAAAGAAGGCAAAGGGCAATTTCAGTACGATGTTCAATACGGTATAAATCAGCTCAGTAAGAAAGTAGATTTATTGAATGCTGACCAATTTGCGCAGGTATTAATCGACGGTCACAATAATACTTACCGTGACTTGGTGGTAAATTCTGGTAAAACTTGGACGGATGCCATGTTCTCGGATGATAATGCCACTCGTGTTGCAAAAGTTGGTAATGCTTCTTCAGTAAGTATTCCAGCAGAATTTTATGATTTTGGCACGCAAACGCTTATCAAACCTAAATATAGTACTGATTGGCAAGATGAATTATATCAGAATTCATTGTCGCAACGCCATAATTTATCGTTTTCGGGTGGCAATCCAACCAGTCGTTATGCCATTAGCGGTGGCTATTTGAGCCAACCTGGAATTATTAAAAGCACCAAGCAAGATCGTATAAATTTTCGTGCAAATATTGATGGTCAGATCAGTAAAAAATTGAGAGTTGCGGGAAATTTAGCCATTACAACGAATGAAAACCGTGAAGTTCAAGA
>JBBAKZ010000045.1:9245-12891 GCA_040403275.1 Arcicella sp.
GCCAATTTTGGGCGCATTAATTTATATGCCATTTTTCAGAGCTTATAACGATGATGGTTCTTTACGTAAGAATGAAGCGGCGTCTCAATCTGCCTTGTACGCTTACCAATCAGTGGAAAACCCAGTGGCTTTGGCAACTGAAACACATATTTCTCGTAAAGGTTTGCGTGGTACTTTCAGTGGCAATGCCATTTATCAAATTTTACCAAGTTTGTCGGCAAAAGTAAATTTGGGTTTGCAGACTTACAGCGAAAAATACGAGTTTTATTTACCAACATCTCTAAGTAACGGAGCCAATGCTCCCGGTTCGATACAATCTATTGCGGCAGCAACGGCGATTGCCCAGACAAGAACTGAGATGGATAAATTAGCTGAATTTACCTTAAATTACACGCAAAAATTTGATGGGCATAATGTTAGTGCTTTAGCTGGTTATACCGCCCAAAGACTTGATGTTGACCAAATTAGTGTAACAGCCAAAGGATTTCAAAACGATAGAATTGAAGAAATCACCGCCAAAGGTGCTGACCCAACATTATTCACTTTGAACGGTGCGACCGGAAAATCAACCGCTACTTTACTCTCTTATTTGGGTCGTGTGGCTTATAATTACAAAGAAAAATATTTCTTAACGGCTTCATTTAGACGTGATGCTTCTTCTCGTTTTGGTCCTTTAAATCGTTGGGGAAATTTCCCGTCAGTATCGGCCAGTTGGAATATCTCACAAGAACCATTTTTTGCCAATAAATTCGGTGATCAAACTTCTGTAAAATTACGAGCAAGTTGGGGTTTGAGTGGAAATAATAACATCGGTAATTACAATTATTTACAAACGATGTCAAGCCCTACGGGAGTTGTTTTTGGTAATGGAACCATTCAATCAGCCGTATTTCCAAATGCTATTCGGGACCAAAGTTTAGGATGGGAATCTACTTCTCAATACAATTTAGGAACGGATATTAGTTTGTTTAATAACCGAGTAAATGTAATGGCGAATTATTACATCAGTCAATCATCAGATTTATTATTTAATCAGCCAGTTTCTGCTGTTTCGGGCGCCTCAACAATCCTGACAAACCTAAGAAATTCTAAAGTTCAGAATAAAGGTTTGGATTTACAGATTGATACACGTTTGGTACAGAGTAATGATTTTAAAGTGAATTTAAGTGGTAATTTATCCATCAATCGCAATGAAGTTTTAGACCTTGGCGGAGCGAATACCATTATTACCAACGGGGCTGAACGCTCATATTTAACGCACATTACGCAACAAGGACAACCCATTGGGATGTTTTATGGCTTTAAGGTGAAAGGAATGGTTCGTCAATCGGACGTAGAAAATTTAGCGGCCGACAATGCCGTTTATAATACTGCAACGCAATCATTTCCAGCGGGTTATAAAATAAAAGGACCAGCTCGTTCAACCGCTTCAAGTAATACCTTAAAACCAGGTGATATTTATTTTGAAGATGTCAATGGTGATGGCGTTGTTAATGATTTAGACAAAGCTGTCATCGGAACGCCTTACGCAGATTTTACTTACGGATTAGCGCTTTCAGTGACGTATAAAAACCTTGATTTGAGTTCTTCTTTTAACGGTTCTTACGGCAACCAAGTATTAGACGGACAGGATTATTACGTCTATAATTTGGAAGGCTCTGGAAATCAATACGCTTCAGTTACTGACCGGTATCGCTCAGAAACCGAACCCGGAAATGGACAAATCTTCCGTGCTTCTCGTGGTGGTACACAGAGCAACAGTACTCGTCTTTCCAGCTTTTATTTACAAGATGGTTCATTCTTCCGTTGTACTAATTTAACGGTTGGTTATACCATTCCAACGAAATGGCTTGGTTCACAAAAAGCATTGAGTAACGCCAGAATTTACATCGGAATTGATAATGCTTTTACCATCTCAAAATATAAAGGGTACAATCCAGAAGTAGATTATAATGATGGAGCAAACTTGACTCCAGGCGTTGATTACGGTAAATATCCATTAATGAGAGCTTATAATATTGGTGCAAAATTGACATTCTAAATTGATTTTTCGAGAAATTAACGAGGATAATTTCTCGAAAATCACCTAAAAAATATTCATAAAATGATAAAGAAACTAATGATATTACTGGTAATTGCGGGTGCAGTTACTGGCTGCAAAGATGATTTTGTTTTGCAAACTGATCCAAATTCAGTGGCAGCATCAGATTATTTTAAAACTGAAAATGATGTATTACAAGCCGTAAATGGCGTGTATCAATCACTTAGAAGTTCCAATAATATAGGTGAAAATAGCGGACTTTTTACCGATGAGCGTTCTGATGATGCCGGTAGAAATGATAATCAATCAAATGCAGGCGAACCATTTCAGTTCAATGATTTTTCAATTTTGCCAAGTAATACTTACCTAAAGGCTCATTGGTTGGCTTTGTATCAAACCATCTCACGCTGTAATCAAGTGACTTCCAACATTGATAAAGTGACTTTTACTACTGCCTCCAATAAAGGTATTTATAATGCAGAAGCAAAATTTGTTCGTGCATTGATATATTTTCAATTAGTAAGAAAATGGGGTGATGTACCTTTGGTAACGAAACAATTAAATACGACGGATGATATTATTGTGAATACCTTCAGAGAGAAAAAGGAAAAAGTTTACGAGCAAATTATCGCCGATTTAAAGGATGCAGTGGCGAGTGATTTACCAAACCAACAGCCACTAACGGGGAAAGGTAGAGTTTCTAAGGCAGCTGCCAATGCTCTACTTGGACAAGTATATTTAACGATGTCAACCACGTTAGACCAAGCTAATCGTACTACAAATTTGAACAACGCCAAAACCTATCTGACGGCAGCTTACGAAATGAGAACTTTTGGATTGTTAAAGGAGATACCTTACGTTGATGTTTTTGATGTAAATAAAAAATCAACCAATCCTGAAATCATATTCCAAATTGTTTACAAACAAGGAGATGTTACTTATGGGTCATCAATTGCTGCCAATAATCAGGCAAAAGGCGAAACTTTAATTTCACTAAAACCCAGTAGTGGTGTAGGTGGAAATGTAAAAATGGACTTGGTTAAAGAGTACGAGATTAATGATTTACGAAAAGATTTCTCCATAAAATTTGCCAATGATGCTTCGGTGAAGGATTGGTATATTACAAAATTCAGAGATGCCAGTGCGATTGCGACAGCGAATGGCTACGGCGGAAATGATTGGCCAATAATCCGTTATGCAGATGTTATTTTGATGCTTGCTGAGGTGAATTTATACTTAGGTGACGAAACAACGGCTATTTCATTTCTAAACCAAGTTCGTGAAAGAGCAAAAGTTTCAACCTATGAAGTTGCGAAAACGGATGTTAATTACACCTCAAAATTCCCAACCTTGAAATTAGCCATCTTGCATGAACGTCGGGTTGAATTAGCTTTTGAACACCATCGTTGGTTTGATTTATTACGTTTCTTTACGCCAACGGAGTTAGTTACTTACATGAAAACCAAAACGCAAGCTGATTATGGTACTGCTAAGATATCCAATTTTGGTATGAAGGATTATTTATATCCAATTCCATTTGATGAGGTAAAATTGAATCCTGAAAAAATGTACCAAAACACTGGTTATTAGCATATTCTAGTATTT
>JBBAKZ010000046.1:0-12727 GCA_040403275.1 Arcicella sp.
TGGCCGTTGGTTTCCACAATGTCAACGCAAAATATAACGCCCTTTTTCAAGCAAATATTAAGTTAAAGGAGGTTGATAAAGCGCTGTTTGATGCTTACAACGACAATTATTCCCAACTACTTCCTATCTTAATTCCCATTGATTCAAACTCGGCTGGCGCTATGGGCGAACAATTAACGGCCATCATTAAAAAAGCTTCGTTGGTGGCAGAACGTCATCAAAATTCCAAATGGTTGGATGACGCTTACGTTTTAATTGGCAAAGCTCGTTTGTTGAAACAGGATTATAAAAATGCGATTGAAACGTTTAAATACGTCAATACCAACGCCACGTCCGACAAAGCTCGTGATGCTGCGCTTATTGGTTTGATGCGTTGTTACACCGAACAAGGCGAATATCAAACGGCACTTCGAGTAGCTGAATTGTTGAGAGAAGAACCTTTAGATAATGAAAATACCCGTGATTTTTATTTAACAAAAGCCTATCTACATCAATTAAAGGAGGAATATAAAACCTCGGTGGCTATCTTGGAAGAGGCCTTTCCGTACATGAAGAAAAATGAGCAAAAAGCCAGAATACTCTTCGCTGCGGGTCAAATGTATGAAGCGTTGGACGATAAAAATAATGCTTCTGAAATGTATTTAGCCGTTAATAAAAATCACCCTTCTTATGATTTAGGCTTTTATTCAAAACTCAATAATGCCTTAGTTTTAGGACAAACGGATGGTTTTCAGAAACTTTTAAAAGATGCTAAAAATAAAGATTTGCTGGATAAAATCTACGAAGCAATGTCGGCCGTTGAGATGCGAAAAGGCAATTCAAAAGATGGTGTGAAATTATTGCAATCATCGGCTCGCAATAGTCAGAATCTTAACCAATTGCCTTATACTTTCTTGAAATTGGCAGATTTGGCTTATAATAAAATGGGAAATTATGAAATGGCAGCGGCTTATTACGATAGCACAGCTTCCCTACTTCCCCAAACCGACCCAGCTTACAAACGGGTAGTGGATAAACAACGTTCTTTGCGGGATTTTGTCATACAAACAACCATCGTCAAAACCGAAGATTCCTTACAACGTTTGGCAAAAATGAATCCTGCTCAATTAGACAAAGTATTGGAGCGGGTTGTTTTGGATAAAATTGCTAAAGAGGCGGAAGACTTACGCAAAGCCCAAGAAATTGTGAATCGTGGATTGCAACAACAAGCGGAGAAAAGCAAGGAAGCATTCACCGACCCCAATAAATCAACTTGGTATTTCACGAATGCCATCGCCCAACAACAAGGCAAAACAACTTTCGCAAACATTTGGGGACCCCGTCAATTAGAAGATAACTGGCGAAGAAGCAGAAAAGACAATGCCCTGACTTTTGATAATACAGCGGCCAATAATCAAGGAAATGGCCTAAATTTAAAGAATCTAAGTATTCCAACCGAAAAATTTGGCGGTGGTATAAAAGCCGATGTGGCAGAGTTAAAAACCAAAATTCCTTTCTCGAAAGAAGCTTTTGAGGCTTCCATGAAACGAAAAGAAGAGGCCAGTTTTGAATTAGGAAAAATTTACAAATTCAAATTAAACGAACCCAAAAATGCCATTAGTACTTTAGATAAATTTCTGACAGATTTTCCAAAATCAAGCCACGAACCAGAAGCCTTGTATCTTTTAGCATTGTTGAACGAAGAGAATCCTGCCGCAATGGAAACTTATAGAAAAAGGCTCATGAAAGACCACGAAGACTCTTATTTTGCCCGTTTATTGAATCGTACTTCTTCCGAAACATTGAGTACAGACAAAGAATCGGAATCCCAAAAGCTGTACGCCGAAGCTTATCAATATTATTCACAAAATAATTTTGCCGATGCTTTGACTTTTGTGGAAACGGGTTTGAAGCAATATCCAAATAGCCAAATTGAAGATAAAATTGTGTTTTTGAAAGCCATGATTTTAGCCAAAACACAAACCTTGGAAATTTATCAAAAAGCTTTGAAAAATTTCATTACGGATTATCCCAAAAGCCAACTAATTTCGATGGCAAAGGAACGATTGGAGGCGATAGGAGACAAAAAGTAGGTTGATTTCCTATCGAAAAGCGTAAGTATTTACTTCAAAATAATAAACAAATTGTATCACTATTTTCAATCAATTAACAATTACCGTTATTAGACAATACCATGAAAAAAACAATCATCGTATCCGCAATTTTGTTATTTGCACAAATGACCATTATTGCCAAAACAACCACAACCCAGCCTGTTTCATCTGTTCAAACCCCAAAGAATGATAAGATAAAAGACAGAGATCAAAGAGATGGCAATCAGGACAAACAGCCAAAAATGAGTGCTGCTGACCGAGCTGTTCAGTATTCAAATGAGTTAAAAAAGACTCTTGCATTAACTCCCGACCAATATCAGAAAGTTTTAGCCGTAAATACTGAATGTATTATTCGTAAAGATGCTAATAGAGGTGGCGGGGAAAAAGGAACGATGAAAACGGGAAAAGCTGATATAAAAGCTTATCGTGTTGGAGAATTTAAGAAAATTTTTACGGCTCAACAAATGACGACTTATCAGCAAATGAACGCTAATATGAATGAAAAAAACAATGATGAAAAAGATAATAATCGTGGTAAAAGAGGTAAAGGCAAAAAACATGAGAAAGACGAAGATGAGCAAAAAACGAGTAATTAATTATACGATTGCTTATAATAAAATGAGGCGATTATCCATGTTGATAATCGCCTCATTTTCTTTCATACAAATCCGAAACCGAAGAAAATTTGCAATTTCTCTCAGTTCACTTTCACTACAATCCGACTTTGATTATATCCCGCCATCACGCCCAGACCATTTTTGATATTGGAATAGGTCAGCACGGGTTCCGCAAAGGGATTTCCATTGGCTTTTCTGATTTTATCAATGGCGGTATTGTAATAATAATAGGCTCTGTCGGTATTGGCGATATAAATTTCATTGTATCGGTTTGTAACCGTTACGGCAACACCATTATTCCCTCCGCCATTGATTCCTCCGTTACCATTACCATTTCCCCCAAACGAGCTAAAATTATTAAAAGCCTTCAAATCAAATGGCTGCGCCACAATTGTTTGATTTTCTTGCCCTTTGTCGGCAATATATTCGTATTTTGTCGTCCAGTTTACCCGTAGTTTTTTAGCTCCTGAGGCATCAATATAGGTGCCTTTTTGATAGAAAAATTGACCCACACTATAAAAATTCTCTTCTCCAACAATGTCCTTAAAACGCACCTCAATACTTGGGTAAGTACCCGTTATACCACGACCAATATTTCCTGTCACGGAGGTTTGACTTGAAGAAATATCTTTTTCAGCAACCACTTTCGTAGGAATCACACACGTGCCTTCAACGGATTCAAAACCTGGGGCTGATACTTTTAAAGTATAGGTTTTACCTGCCGCAATTGGGAGGTTTTTAGCCGATAAAAAATACCTCGAACGTGCTGTATAAATATACTCACCGTCGGCGTCGTAGGAAGACGGTAATTGTAAAGTCTTATAAGGAACAGTTACGGTATTTTGTCCATCCGAAAGCGAAACACTTGCGTTTAAGATATTTGGATAACGTTCCGCCCCATCCACAACGGTGCCAATTACGGGAGCAGTCTGCGTAACTGAAACTTCTAAAAGAGTATCTTGCGGTGAAAGAAAACACTGCACCACCAATCGGTCGTGATAGGGTATTTCAATATCCGTTACCAAACTTTTACAGGAATTTAGCAAGAAAATTGATGCGAGAAATGAGAGCATAAATGACTTTTTCATATTGATATAGAAGCCCCCTAACCCCCGATGGGGGAAATTCGTCTTCTGAAATGAGGACGAATAAAATTCCTTTGAGAAGATAGATAGCTGCTTTTAAAAGATTAAATACTAATTAAATAATAAAACTTTATTCTCTAAAACGGACGAATAAAATTCCCCCTTCGGGGTTTAGGGGGCTACTTAAAATTTAAAACTATAAGAAACCGAAGGCAAAAACGTAAAGATGGAGTATTGTGCCAATGTTTTATTAGTGATACCCGTGGTTGGGTCGTATTGACTCTTGAAATCATAGAAATAGGGATTTCTACGATTATAAAGATTATAAATACTCAATTCCCAAGTGCGTTCGTGCCTTTTCATTTGCTTGTGAAACTGCACACTTACATCCATTCGATGATAAGCTGCCGCTCTAAACGCATTCCGTTCACCATAATCAGGCAATTCACGGAATTCGCCACGATAATTAATGGCCGCAACACCCGCTTGGTCAACCCCTGCGATTTTATAACCCGAACGATAAGTGGCATCGGGTAAGGTAATGGCATTTCCAGTTCCATACACCCACGTTGCAGAGAGTGTCACTTGTGGTTTTAAATGATAAACTCCCACAATTGAAGCATCGTGTCGGCGGTCGTATTTGGCATAAAATTTATTGCCGAAATTCAACTCATCAAATTGATTGACAATGGATGAAAGCGTGTAACCAACCCAACCCGTTAATTTTCCAGATTTTTTCTGAATCAGCAATTCAATGCCTTTCGACCAGCCTTGCCCAGCGGTAATTTTATCCTCAAAAGGCACAATATTTACTTGACTTCTCGCCAATGCTTGTGGACCGTCCACCGACAATGTGGCAAAGGTACTACCCTCTTTATAAGAAATAATATTATCCATTTTTTTATAATATCCTTCTAGTGTAATAGCCAAACCCTTGTCAGTCAAATCTTTAGCAATCCCAAAAGCAATTTGTTGCGAACGTTGAGGTTTTACTGTACCCGTTGATGGTACCCACAAATCGGTTGGCAAACCCGCTCCAGAATTTGAAAGTAAGTGAATATATTGATTCATCGTAGCGAAAGAGGCCTTAATGGCCATGTCTTTGGGTAAGGTCCAAGCAATAGAAATGCGGGGTTCTGGATTTTGGTAATTTGCGGTATTCGAGACAAACGAAGAATATCGTAAACCCAAATTTATCCTTAAGTTAGCAACTGGCTTATAAGTATCCTCCACGTAAATGCCCGATTCGGTAGCCTCAATAATTGTACTGGATTCCCGAATTGTATCAGCCGCAGCATCCGATACAACCAATGCCGATGGTACAAATCGATGAGCAGTAACTTGCCCACCAAACTTGATGCTGTGGTGCGAATTTGGAAAGAAATCAAAGTCCATTTTGGCCCCATAATCTGTAATACTACTACTGTAATTTAGGTTATAAACAACTGTGTTATTAGCAATGGTAGCGGATTTATTATCAACATTAGTCGCAAATTGATAAGAACTATGAATGAATGAAACATTGGAAAATAGCTTTTCATTAAAAATATGGTTCCACCGGAAAGTACCCGTGGCATTTCCCCAGTTCAACCCCGCATTGATGGTTCGGTTGCCTTGCACATCAGAAACTGCGCCTTTATCACGGCCAAAATAACCTGATAGAAACAGTCGGTCCTTATTGCCAAAATCATAATTAACCTTAGCGTTCAAATCATAGAAATAATAGAAACTTCCTGCATTTTGGGCGGGAATAAAAGGACTAGCCAGTAAATCTGCATACGTCCGTCTGCCCGAAATCAAGAAAGACGATTTATGATTTTTGGAAATAGGAGCCTGCACCACTAATCTGCTGGAAATCAAACCAATACCCCCTTCTACTTGCAATTTTTCCTTATTTCCATCCTTCATTTGCATTTCTATCACGGAAGATAATCGCCCACCGTAACGGGCAGGAAAACCACCTTTCGTTAATTCAACACTTTTAAGCGCATCACCATTAAAAACCGAAAAGAAACCGAAAAGATGGTAAGCATTATAAACGGGAGCATCATCCAGAATCAAGAGATTCTGGTCTGCTCCGCCTCCACGCACATAAATACCCACGTTGCCTTCGGAGCCTTTCTGCACGCCAGGCATCAATTGTAAAACTTTCAAAACGTCCTTCTCGCCCATAAAAGCAGGAATTTCTTTAATTTGCTGTACTGGAATCGAGACTTGACTCATCTGCACATTTTCGGAAACTTTTTGCTGTTCGGGTGCATTACCAAAAACTTTCACCTCATCCAACTGACGATTTTCGGGTAATAATTCAATATTCTGTTTGGGCGTTTTTGCCGTGAAAATTTTGATGGTTTGCTTATAACCCACGAAGCTAAAAATCACAACGGCATCGGTATTTTGGGAAATCGTGAGGGAGTAAAAGCCGTAATTATTGGTTTGCGTACCAATCTTTTGCCCTTGAACATACACACTCACGCCCGGGAGTAATTCGCCACTACCACTTTCCTTTACCGTCCCACTGATGGTAAATTTGGTAGTTTGGGCAAACGAATTTTCGTATGAGTGTAGTAAAAAAAATAATATCAGTAATCTATTTTTCATGATGGTTATTTTTGAGAAATTTATCATTAAGCAAGTACGTCAAAAATGGTGGCTTTATTGGGTAATTATGGTAAGATTTCCAACAATTTATCATTTTTTGGGATTATTGTAGGGAATGACATAGCTCATCGATATTGGAACTTCCCGAAAGTTTAAAATTTTGGGGATGTTGAAGAAAATTATTGAACCTTAATTCTGAAAAGTTATGTAGCAGTCTCGTTTATTAAAAAAGGGTTACAAATATTTTATAGTATTTGAAAGCCTTTTGGTCATTAGTTCACAATCAAATTTTTATCAGAATTTTAATCCTTAAAAAACGTTTCAACATTGAATATGAGTCTCTTATCAGAATTGTCGCAATAACTTTATAAATTTGTATTTCGATTGGTATGCGTTCCATAACATCCACATTTATTATTTCCTTACCTAAAACACCGTATGTTTAAATTACAAAAAGGTCATTATCAAATACTTATCGCAAGAATATGGAAATGGTCAGGCATTGGAGTCGGAGCATTTTTATTATACATTTTGGCGGTACAATACAATCTTTTTTGGCTCTTTGGAGGAATGCCCAGCCTGCAAGAGTTAGAAAATCCTAAGAGTCAGGTAGCATCCGTTTTATATTCAGAAGATGGCGAAGAATTAGGGAAATATTTCCGTGAAAACCGCTCTCCCGTTGAATACGAAGAACTTTCCCCCAATCTTATCAAAGCGCTTCTCGCTACGGAAGATGTTCGTTTTACCCAACATTCAGGGATAGATTTACGCTCAACTTTCAGAGTAATTGCCCATCTTGGTAGTGCGGGCGGTGGTAGTACCTTATCTCAACAATTAGCCAAAAACCTGTTTGATACTCGTCATGCCGTTGAGGAAGACCCCGAAGAAGGCGAAAGTTACAAAGGAATATTAGCCAAAATTCCACTCATTAGAACGCTAATCGCCAAAACAAAAGAATGGATTTTGGCCATTCGTTTGGAAAGTCGATATACCAAACAGGAGATTTTAAAAATGTATTTGAATGAAGTAGAATTTGGCAACAATGCCTACGGAATCAGAGTGGCTTGCCAAACTTATTTTGGCAAAAATATCAATAATGTATCCGAAAAAGAAGCCGCTACGTTGATTGGTATGTTGCAAAATCCATCTTTATACGACCCACGCCGTCATCCAGAACGTTGTATAGTACGGAGAAATGTGGTTTTGAGTCAGATGTATCGTTACGGATATATTTCTCAAGAAGAATCCGTTGACTTGCAAGCCACAACTTTAGGGTTGAATTTTAAAGTAGAAAATCAAAACACGGGCGAAGCTCCTTATTTGCGAGAATCACTCAAAAAACAATTGCAAGCGATTATTGCCGAAATAAATTCTACCCGTGATGAAGCCAACAAATTAAATCTATATACGAGTGGCTTGAGAATTTATACGACCATTGATTCCAGAATGCAAGCCTACGCTCAGGTGTCCTTAGATAACCACATGAGAGACCAACAGCAAAAATTTTATGCGCACTGGAAAGGTCGTAATCCTTGGGTGGACGAACGTATGCACGAAATCAAGGGATTTTTGAAAGATGCCATGAAAAGAACGCAACGATATAAAGCTTTGATGGTAGAATTGAACGGAGATGAGGATGCTGTGTGGAAAATATTAAAGACACCCGTAAGAATGACCGTTTTTTCCTATCAAGGTGATAAGGATACTACGCTATCGCCTTTAGATTCGATGAATTATTACAAAAGAATTCTGAATTGTGGCTTTATGGCCATGAATCCAAACGATGGACACGTAAAGGCTTGGATTGGTGGAATTAATTTCAAATTCTTCAAATTCGACCACGTGCGTCAGTCAAAACGTCAGCCAGGTTCTACTTTCAAGCCTTTTGTTTACGCTGCAGCTTTGGAAAATGGCTTGGCAGATATCTGTGATAATGTGGTGGACGAACCCGTAACCTTTGGACAAGAAGACGGTTTAACGGGAAAAACGTGGACTCCCCAGAATTCAGAAGGACACTTTTCTAATGCCAGTATGACCTTACGCCATGCCATGGGTCTTTCGATAAATTCCATTTCAGCCAAATTAATGAAGCAATTAAAGCCTCATGCGGTGGCTGAATTTGCCAACCGTATGGGTATTCAAAGTCAATTGAATGAAACGCCCGCCCTATGTTTGGGAGCCAGTGAAGTATCGATTTATGAGCAGGTGGCAGCTTATTGTACCTTCATGAATGAAGGCGAAAGAACCGACCCAATCTTGATTTTGAGAATTGAAGATAAAAATGGGAATGAGTTAAAACGTTTTGAAACCACTTCCAAAAAAGTGATCAGTTCAGAAACTGCCTACAAAATGACGTATATGCTGAAAGGTGCCATTCAAGAACCAGGTGGAACGGCACAAGGTTTGAATAGATATAACTGCACCAAAGGCAACGACATCGGTGCCAAAACGGGTACAACCTCCAACTATTCAGACGGTTGGTTTATGGGTGTAACCCAAAATTTGGTAGCGGGGGTCTGGGTTGGTGGCGACGACCGAAGCATTCACTATCGCAGTCTCGCCCTCGGTCAAGGAGCAAAAATGGCCATGCCCGCCTACGGAAAATTCATGGATATGGTTTATGCCGATAAATCTCTAGCCATCGCAGGATTTAAGAAAGAGCCTTTCAGAAAGCCAAGCGGAGCAGATTTGGACTGTAATAGTTCGTTTATCGTGACAGATTCTACGGGTATTCAACAACAAGCCACCAAACCCAAAGAAGATGAGGAAGGATTTTTGAAGTAAGGAATTCGTATTGATTTGTATAAATAAACCCACAACTGAGCTTTATCAATTGTGGGTTTATTTTGTTTTATCAAACCGTTATTTACGCAAAAATTTTATTCAAATCTAATTCAACATCGAGAAGGGTATCTTTTAAAATTGGATTCGCAAGGGTGAATGTTTGATAACTTCGAGGCGTATCAAAAACATAAATTGTTTGGAAAACTGGCACCACAAGCCAAACCGTTTTAATGCCCAAATTGAAATATGGAGGAAATTTAGCAATTAATTCTTGCTCAGATTGACTTGGAGAAAGAATTTCAATTACTCCCTGTGGAACTTCTGTAATTTTAGTTTCATCATCAAACCAATCACTTTCTTGAACATTAAAAAAAGCTAAATCTGGAACTCTTGGACGTTCAAGCATTTGTAACGTTGGTTCTGAAACAATATCAAAGCGATTTTCGTATTGATTCAAAAGTAATCTTCCAATACGCATTTGTAATTTTCCGTGGTTTCTGCTGGGCGTAGGTTTATCTCTTTCAATTTCGTAGGGAGTCAGTTCTATTTCTTCGGCTACGTTTTCTAATACTAATTCCATAAGCGTCTGTATTTTTTTCAAATATACAAAAAACCTTTATACTAATCACCAAAACACCGTAACTTTAAGGGCCAGAAATCCTCTTATGAAAAAATCACTCAACATAAAACCCAACGCCCAAACACCTAAGTATCAGCAGATTGTGGATGAAATTATTGAACGAATCCAGCAAGGCATTCTGAAAAGAGGAGACCAGTTGCCCACCATCAACGAAATAACGGGTCAGTTGAAGGTTGCTCGTATGACAGTTATTCGTGCCTACGAAGCCCTACGTGAAAGGGGAATTGTGGCTCCTCAACACGGAAAGGGCTATTTTATTACTTCGACTGATGTACAGGCAACCATGCACGTTTTTGTGCTGTTCGATGCCATGAATTCGTATAAAGAAATCCTTTTTCAAGCTTTAAAAGAATCATTGGGCAACCAAGTTTCTATCCATCTTTTCTTTCATTATCACGATATAATGGTCTTTGAAAATGTTATCGTCAACAACCTTGGCAATTATAATTTCTATATCATTATGCCTCATTTTAACGAAGATATTTATGACATAATTAAACAAATTCCGAAAGAAAAATTATTGATTTTGGATATTGATGTGGATAAATTAGACAATACCTACGCTGTACTTTATCAAGATTTTGAACGCAATTTTTATCAAGGTTTAACTGATGCTTTACCGATGATTAAAAAGTATGAAAGCCTGACTTTATTTTTGAGTAAAAACCAGTTCCAGTACACGCCAAAGGGTATTTTGAAGGGTTTTAAAAGGTTTTGTGAAGATTATACTATTAAAAATGAAGTAGTCAATAACTTGGAATTTGACCATTTAGAAGAGGGACACGCTTACTTTTTATTCTTAGAAAATGACTTGGTGCGCTTTGTAAATTACGCTAACCGAAAGGGCTTGAAATTGGGGAAAGACATTGGACTTTTATCTTATGATGACACCCCAATAAAGGAAATACTTGATGACAGCGGTATCACTACCATTTCCAATGATTTTGTTCAGATGGGCAAATTAGCGGGAAGCTTTGTCCTTAACCGACAAAAAGGAAAAATTGCCAGTGATTGTCAATTGATTGTCAGAGGTTCGCTATAATGAGTTATGAGTTAAAAATTGTTTCTGAAATTTAGAGTTCCAATAATTCATAATTTTTAACTCATAACTCATAACTAACTATTAAATATACTGATTAATAATATTCTCAAACATCTCTTGTTTTCCACTGGTTTGTTTTGGTTCACCCGCTTCAAAAGCAAACGCTCTTAAATCTTCCAAAGTCAATTTACCCGCTTCATAATCAGCCCCTTTACCCGCATCAAATGAAGCATATCGGTTGGTACGAAGTTTTTTGTAAGGCGATTTTTTCAAGATATCATCCGCAACCACTAATGCTCTTGCAAAAGCATCCATTCCCCCAATATGAGCCAAGAAAATATCATCTAAATCCGTTGAATTTCTACGAGTTTTTGCATCAAAATTAATTCCCCCTTGCGTGATTCCACCTGCTTCCAAAATAATCAACATTGACTCTGCCAATTCATTCAAATTTGTTGGAAATTGGTCGGTATCCCAGCCATTTTGATAATCGCCACGGTTGGCATCAATACTTCCTAACATTCCCGTATCGGCAGCAACCTGCAATTCATGTTGGAAAGTATGACCTGCCAAAGTAGCGTGATTGACCTCCAAATTCAACATAAAATCGTTTTCTAAACCATGTTCTTTCAAGAAACCAATTACCGTTTCAGCATCGTAATCATACTGGTGTTTGGTTGGCTCACAAGGTTTTGGCTCGATGAAAAATTTACCCATAAATCCATTTTTTCGGGCATAATCACGAGCAATCGTTAAGAAGCGTCCTAAGTGTTCTTTTTCACGTTTCATGTCAGTGTTCAATAACGACATATACCCTTCACGACCACCCCAAAATACATAATTTTCGCCACCCAAAGCAATAGTTGCATCAATGGCATTTTTTACTTGCGTACCTGCATGCGCCAAAACGCTGAAATCTGGATTGGTTGAAGCACCATTCATATATCTCGGATTCGAGAAGACGTTGGCGGTTCCCCACAATAATTTCACGCCACTTACTGCTTGTTTTTGTTTCGCATAATCCACAATGGCTTGCAAATTACCCTCGTATTCCGATAACGAACTTCCTTCATCCACCAAATCGATGTCGTGGAAACAATAGAAAGGCGTTCCGATTTTAGTCATAAATTCAAAAGCAGCGTCCATTTTATCCTTCGCACGACCGACAATTTCATTTTTTGCATCCCATGGAAATACTTTCGTTCCAGGGCCAAATGGATCAGCACCCGTTCCACAGAAAGTATGCCAATAAGCCGTTGCAAAACGCAATTGGTCTTTCATGGTTTTGCCGCCAATCATACGGTTTTCATCGTACCATTTAAACGCCATTGGGTTATCTGATTCCCTTCCCTCGAACTGAATTTTCCCGATTCCTGGAAAATATTCTTTGTCTCCTAATGTTAAATTTGCCATTTATTTTGAAAATATTGAATGTTTAGTTTTTAAAGTGTTCTATACTGTTCTATAAAATTACTACAAAATTATTATTACCTAGATGAAAAGCAAAATAAATTGTATAAAATCTTCATTTGGCTTTGATACAATGTTGAAGGAAAAAACTTAACCTGTCGATAACATTAAAAAGGTCATTGAATGAGATTTTCAACGACCTTTTTTGAACTTATCATATTTTCAACTTCCTGAAAATAGAAATACCTTTTGGGAAGTTCTCCAATCAAATTTCATTCTACAAACCTCGCTTTTTTCCTTGATAATCAACTACTTCCACCGATTTTACCTGAGGCGAAAACAATATACTTCTTGAAGATTGCGATAAAAATGAACTTCCATAACCCACTTCAACTTTGCGAGTTTTTCCATTTTTTAGATGCTCAAAAACTACGGCATCGTTGGTTTGCACAGGT
>JBBAKZ010000047.1:0-2776 GCA_040403275.1 Arcicella sp.
GATTGGACGAACAGAATCTGGATTTTTACCTTTATTGTCTTTTTCTTGGGCGGTTGCCCACGTGCAAGTCGTCATTGACAAAAGAGCGATACCTGCAATTTTACTAAGATTTTTCATACAATTATGGAATGACAAGTTTTACAATTAATTGATTTTCAAAGATTTGTAAACTTATATTTTCATATTTTGGATAACGAAAAGCGGAAAAAATATTTTAATTCAACGGAATATTTTTAACAATCGTAATTGGAGTTGTCTCAACTGTTCCACGGAAATTTTGTCTTTGGAAAGAACGTACTTCAATGTAATAACGGTCACCTGCTTGGGCATTTTGAGATAATGAACCAATACTTCCACCAACCTGCAGTGTTACCTCACCTACTCTTTTACTACCTCTTACTAAAGAAACTGAAACTTCTCCGGAACGGTATTTAGCATCATCTGGGTTGGTTGCTTTGAATGATTCCTCTGCAATAACACGAGCTTCAATCGTTCTTAAACCTGCCGCACTCGCCCCACGTTTTTCGTCCAATTCTCCACCATTACCAAATATTTTAACCTCTGGTTTTGGAATTCTACGAACTCTGAATTTTTCAACACCTAATAAAATACCGCCGTTATTAATATTCAATTCAACTGAAGTACCACTGGGTACAACAGTAATTTTTCCTGCACCACCTCCAGCAATAACCTCACCTCCAGTAGCCGTAATATTTGGTTGCCACAAAGCACCCAAACCTGGACTTACGATACTTAATTTATTCGCACAAGCTAAGTATAATGGAGGTAGACTTCCTGATTCGATGTTATAAGTTGGCTTTAAGACAAAATATTCTTGATCAACATTTCTTGTTTCTGCACCGTTTGGTCCGTTGAAAGAAATAGTTGCCGTATACGTTTTTCTTGAAAGTCCACGACCATCGTATTGACCGCCTTGGGCTTTGAATTTAATTTGTCCTTTACCGTCTTTTACAGGAACAGATGAACCATTGAAACTCATTCTTGGGGTAATTCCAGAAGAATAAGCGGCAATAAACATTTCGGCTTCATAGTCCATTCCTGCTACAACGGTATTAGATTTTGCTGATACCATGGCCAAAATTTTATCAAACTTGATGTCTTTTAGACCAATTTTACTTGCCAAGGCAGCTAAAATTGTACTTTCATGACGACGAACCTCTGATTGTTTCTGACTCAAAGTAGCTAAAGCTGCTGGCACTGGTGTTTCCGCAAAGTTTAATTCGGCAAAATCTTTATTCTTATTATTTGCATCTTTTGAAACCGCTGGATCTTCACTTCCTGATAATGCTAAAGGTTCAATTTTCATTCCTTTGTCACCATACTTAGCAATTTTATTTACATAGGTATCTAACTGAGTTTTCAAATTGTATGCCAAACCTTGTTTGTTACCACCAATCATGAGTTCATAAACGGGTTCGGTTTCTTTCATTCCAACTAAGGCACCTGTTTCTTTATCATAACCACCCGTTTTATCAATGATTTTGCTTTTTAAGATATCCAATTCGCTAACCATCGCATCAGCTAATTTGTGGACTTCTTGTGCTTGAGTAATATATTGAGCATCATTAGCTTTATTGGCTGAACGTTCCAACAAATCCTTCATTCCTTCAATCGTAGCAATATTTTTTTGAACCGACGAAGTATTTGCCGTCTCTAAACTGTTGTTCAATAATACAAATTTCTGTAAAAGGGCATCACTCACCTGCAAAGCAAGTAGGGCTGTTAGCACCAAATACATCATCCCAATCATCTTCTGACGGGGCGTTTCTTTCATTCCTGCCATGTTATTATGTGCTTATAGGATTTTGGTTTTAGTTTAAGTTTTATTTTGAGGAGATAGGGGGGTTAGGATTTGGGGGTTAATGAAAATCACTAGATCCTAATCCATTCAACCTAATCCCTAATTACCCTTTCATTGCCGTCAACATACTTCCATAAACATTGTTTAATGAAGTCAAGTTGGTAGTCAATTTAGATAATTCTTGCTTAAACTGTTGAGTATCCTTACTGGCATCAGCCATATTTTCCATTGCAGTGGTCAAGTTACCATAGAAAGAATTCATGGCTTTCAAATGTTTGTTAGTATCTTGTAATTCTAATTCATAAACCGCATTCAAAGCGCCCATATTTTGGGTAACTTTTTGGAATTGAACCCGATATTCTTTTGCATCTTGCGTAGCATTTGCCATATCGCCCATTGCGTTCATGGTAACTCCATACGCTTTGTTCATTTCTGTCATGGCACCTGAAGCAGTTCTTACAGTCTTTGCATAATCGCTTGTGGCAACCGTTGCATCAGTAATATCGCCAATTTTAGAAACGGTATCAGTCAATGACTTCATTCCTTTTCCTAAATTATCAAAAATGTCTGGCGTAACTTTCGCATTGGCTAACATTTCATCCATTTTAGCAGTTAAGCCAGTGCCTGATGTTGAAGTAGTACTTCTTTTAGGCAATTCTCCCGTAAAATCTTTTGATAATTCTGGATAGACTCTTTCCCAATTATAGTCCGTACTTGATTTCATCGTTAAATATAGAACTCCATACATGATAAAGATACCTACCTCGGTAAGCATACCCAGCATTAACCATTCGTTTGCGTTATTCCAATGAAGGATTTTAGCTAAGGCTCCAAAAATTACTACTGCGGCTGCAAAACTTGCAATTACATTTACGATTTTTTCCATTGTGATTAAGAAGATAATTTTGTTTTAAGACTAATACCTGGTTACTAATTTATGAGTAAGCGATGAGC
>JBBAKZ010000047.1:2786-7447 GCA_040403275.1 Arcicella sp.
AAAATAAACGAGGGAATTTTGTCGTATATCACGATTGAATTCCCTCGCTTGTGTTATTTTAAATTAGTTTATTTTCATAAAGCTAAATATACGCTAATAATATTGTATGAACTTATTTAATGTTAATTTCTTAACATCTAGGAAATATTTCACCAAAATTGAACGTCTATTTGAATTCTTTTCCTGATGAACGACCTAAATGGTTCATTGCACAGCGGAATCCGATGTAAGAGCGTTTTTTGTTTTCGTATTCATACGAACGGGTACCTGTTTCTAAATAATAGGCAACGTCTTTCCAAGAACCTCCACGAATAACCTTACGTGGCTCGTCTTTGTCGTCGTTCATCGTATTCAAATCCCAAGTAATCGCTACTGAATTGTCTGCGTAAGCATCTAATGTCCATTCAGCTACGTTTCCTGCCATATTATACAATCCATAGTCATTTGGATTGAACATATTGGCTGGTGCGGTATAAGTATATCCATCCGCATCGTAATTTCCTCTGTGTGGTTTAAAATTGGCTAATAAACAACCTTTTCCATTGGCTACGTAAGGATTTCCCCAAGGATATTTAGCTGATGCTTTTCCGCCCCTAGCTGCCCACTCCCATTCTGCTTCGGATGGCAAACGGAATCTTGGTGAAATATATTGACCTTCTGAAGTACGATAATCATTGTATGCTTTGGTTCTCCATTCGCAGAAATATCTTGCGGCATTCCAACTTACACCTACTACTGGATACATATCAAATGCTGGACTTGAAAAATAATATTCCGTCATTGGGTCGCCATTATGATAGGTAAAATCTTTACTCCAAACTGATGTATCTGGATAATATTCAGCAATAATTTTTTCTTCACCGATGACAGAAATTGAATCTTTCATCATTACATCCGTAAACTGACGATATTCATTATTTGTAATTTCAGTATCATCCATGTAAAACTGAGTAACAGTTACACGTTTGTTGAAACTCACTGATGACGCAGTTACGTCTTCATCGGCTTGTCCCATCATGTATGAACCAGAAGGAACCAGTACCATTCCAAGCGGAGTGGTTTGTTTCCAACCTTTACGAGCAGTGGCAGCGATTTCACCGTTTTGCATACCGATGTCCTCTTTTTTATTGCTTTTACTACTTTTGCCTTTTCCCTTGGAGGCTACCTCGCCTTTACCTTTGCTTCTTCCTTTTGTACTTGCTGTTTTGCTCTTACTTCCTCCGCTGGAGCAACCTTCCAAGAACAACACAGGAATTACTACTAGTAATAGCAAAAATGATTTCCTGAAAATTCCACTGTGATTCATCGTGTTATAAACTTTTTTGAATGATACCTAAGAAAATATTAGATAGTGATATTTCAAATGTGATTGAATTATATTTTATACAACTGAGAAAAAGTTCCTTTATTTCGTAATCTAACCTAATTCTAATAAGTTAAATCTTCTTAAAAACGTGAGGACTTATTCATTTAGTATATAAACAGAATAACAAAGATAAATATTTTTTTGTGTTGTCTGTGTATGATTTGTTGTTTTTCGCAATAAACCTTAATGTCTAAATCTTGGGGTACGCACAGGAGTTTTCTTCCCTGCTAAGAGCCTCGGGGCTGGAATGGCATAACTTAACAATATTTCGTGCGATAACGGGGCTTTAGCAATTGTTCCAGCGGTGGTTAAGTCTAAGGAATATCCTAACCTCAATGCCTCGTTTTTCAACATCGATATCCCTACAATAATAATGCCAGCATCATTCAAACGATACGAACCTCCGAGCCAGTATTTTTCAGCATACGTAAAAATTGCGCCTCCTTCCAAAACGTTCGTATTAAAATCAGTTTTCAACAATGCCATCGGGCTTACTTTGATATTATCGTTAAGATAGTAATCATAACTTGCAGTTAAGTTTAACACTTGTTTAATCGAATAAGCACCAGTTTTGTCAAGGCCAAAACCATAAACTGGCGAATTTAAGTGATTAAGACTCGCTCCGATTTGGTAATTAGCCGCTTTGTAAATAGCACCCACCGAAAAATCTACTTTGGTCTGATTCACACTGCCAGTGAGTGCGTCCACGATTGGGTCGCCTGTCTCACGTGGTCGAAATTTTGAATCAAAAGATTTCGTATGAAAACCACCTTTTGCACCAATAGAAATTATCGCACCACTTGATAAACCAATTTGATAAGAATACGATAAAAGCATATTTTGATAACCCGCACCAGAAGGTGTTTTATCATTAACAAATTGTATGCCGACTCCACTATGTAATCCATTTAAAGGCATTGAAGCCGTAAAAATCTGTGTTCCTAATGCCCCATTTCCATCGAAAGTAGTTTGATAATCAGACCATTGATTTCGATAATGCAATTGAAATCTTGCAACACCATCCAAGCCAGCAGCGGCGGGATTAATATACATTGGATTAAACATATATTGACTCAATTGAGCGTCTTGTTGGGCAAAGGTTGTAGCGCTTGAAAAAGTTAATATCGTCAAAAATATATAAAGTAGTTTCTTTTGCATAATGTTTTAGGAAACGAAATAATAAAAGTCATCAATAAGTTCAATTCAAAAATAGTAAAGAATTTCAATATACCCTAAAATTATGATTATGGCTTGGATAATTCTAACGTAAAATATCACCTTTTTGTTGCGAGGATTTTATGAATTTAAACCAAGTCAATTGCTGTCAATTAAGCCAAGCCACTTTAAACATTAAATCACGGGATTTACTGAATAGATTCCAATAAAAAAATCCTGCGAAACGTCATCGTTTCACAGGATTTTCTATCATTTCTTCACACAATCAAAAACCGTTAGCTTTTTTGATATATAATTCCAAAGCACCCGTCATTGAAGGAGCATTGGGTAAAGGTGCTTGAATATCAAGAATCAAATCGGCTTCGGTAACGGCTTTGGCGGTTGTGGGACCGAAAGCAGCAATTCGTGTTTTGTTTTGCTTAAAATCTGGAAAATTGTGTACCAAAGAAGTGATTCCTGATGGACTAAAAAACGCCAGAATGTCATACGTTACTTCTTCTAAATCAGACAAATCCGATGAGATTGTTTCATACATTACGGCTTCGGTCAAATGCAAATCATTGATACCCATAAACCCGGGAATGTCGTTTGTACGTTTATCTGAGCAAGGAAACAGGAATTTTTCAGTTTTATGTTTCTTGATTAATTCTAATAATTCAGCGGCAGTTTTTGTGCCTGTAAATATTTTTCGTTTACGTATAACGATGTATTTCTGTAAGTAATTAGACGTCTGTTCGGTGATGCAAAAGTATTTCATATCCGCAGGCATTTCAATGCGTGCTTCCTTACAAATTCTAAAAAAATGATCTATTGCATTACGGCTGGTAAAAATTATTGCCGTATGTTCAAGAATGTTAATTTTTTGTTTACGAAATTCTTTGTACGGTACTCCTTGAATCTCAATGAATGGGCGGAAATCAACCTTAATATCGTATTTTCGTGCCAACTCAAAATAGGGTGACTTTTCGTCAGTTGGGCGGCTTTGTGTAACTAAAATACTTGTTACTTTGGTTAATCTGTCTGGATGTGCGGTTAATGCGATTTCGCTCATACTCAATGCAGTTAAACTGGGATTATAATTGTGGGGCAAATCTTTATTGAATAAATTGTTTTGGTTTACATCTTTACTCAATAAAATATGTGTGTTAAATTAGACAATAATTAAAGGGCAAAACGAATGCCTACGATTAAAGGGATTAATTCAACAATGCAAAGGTACGAAAATAAATATAAATTTTTTAGTGTCGTCATCTTATTTATCGTAAAGTACAATAATGCTAACCTTGCAATAAAGAATAGAGAAATAGTAATAGACAAGTGTTTCTCTGCATTCTTCACTATTTCTGGAAAAGAAACGGTGCTAAGTGTTAAGATAATTAGGATAATCAAAAAGAATAAACTTGAGGCTTGAATAATTTTAAAATAGTGAATATTGGTAATATTATCAAGACGATATAGGTTTGATAATACCCGCAAAGCCAAATATTTCAACATCAATGAAGCAAAAACAATGGTAGATATTTCCAAAAAGTTTAGCATTAAGGTTCCTAACGTTTCGCCTTCAATCAAAATATTACTGGCCGAAAAAAGATCAGTTTTTTCATGCGTAATCAACATAAAAATATAGCCTAAAGTCAAACTCAAACTGACTACAAACAAAATATTGCCTAAATCAAAAGGTTTGTTTACAACGAAAGAATCGTCTCTTTTGGTAATTGTTAATAGATCTCGAGGACTGAAAAATCGTTCAAAAGATTTGGGTTGGAAGTTATATAGAAAAGCATAAAAACAAACCAGAAGAATCAAACCAACCACAAAGAAATTTTGAAATGGGGAAATATCTCTGGGTAAAATCGTCAATAGTGATTCGTTCATCTCAATGGCTTTCTGGGCTTTCGAGATTTTGTTGCCAATCTGAACTGAAATATCTTCCACATTGGTATTTGTGCCATAAATGGTAAGAAACAACTTAGCCTTTCCAAATACATTTTGCAAACTATCAATGTCTAATATGACTAAAGTTGAAATGGGAAGTTTTTTCTGCAAGGAAGCATCGATAAAAAGATAATTTTCCTTTGCTGAACGATAAAGAATTTTATAGCCTTTATAATTTTCTATG
>JBBAKZ010000047.1:7457-12719 GCA_040403275.1 Arcicella sp.
TGTCAAAAAATAGGCTGAATGAGTTGTAGCCCTTGTGTTGCTCCCGTACATAAGGAACATAAGCTTTATAACGCTCATCAAAAACTTGCCAATCATCTTGATAATCGTGAACAATATAAAAGGAATTATCAGGACTTAATCCGCCTTTTGCGATTGCTTGACTTGGTATGAAAAAATAGACAAGGAGCAGTAGGCAATAGGCAGTGGGCAACGACCATAAAAAATGAGAAAGGCAAGATTTTATTAATCCTTTTAAATATTTATTCTTAATATGGAGCCTTGCAATATTCAATGAATGGAGTTGTTTGATACAAAATTACGAAAAATAGGTTAAAATACGATACTAACGTGTTTAAAGTCCAATGGACTACTAACAAAAAGAAGACTTCGTTTTGAACGAAGCCTTCCTTAAATCTTAACGACTTATGACTTGACGACTATAATCCCAAAGCTTTCAACATTGTTTCGCCAATATCGGCTGGCGAGTGAACTACGTGAATTCCACAGGCTTCCATAATGGCCATTTTTGCGGCAGCAGTATCGTCTGCTCCACCAATGATTGCTCCAGCATGACCCATTCTACGACCTTTTGGAGCAGTTTGTCCGGCGATAAAACCAACAACTGGTTTACGATTTCCATCCGCCTTAATCCAATTGGCAGCTTCTGCTTCCATGCCTCCACCAATTTCACCAATCATTACGATTCCTTCGGTTTCTGGGTCATTCATCAATAATTCAACGGCTTCTTTCGTAGTGGTTCCAATGATTGGGTCACCACCGATTCCGATAGCAGTTGTTTGCCCTAAACCCGCTTTTGTCAATTGATCAACGGCTTCGTAAGTCAAAGTTCCTGATTTTGAAACGATTCCAATTTTTCCTTTCGTGAAAATAAAACCTGGCATAATACCGACTTTACATTCTCCGGCAGTCATTACGCCTGGGCAATTGGGTCCAATCAGGGTTGTATCTTTATCTTTAATGTACTGTTTCACCTGAATCATATCCTTCGTTGGGATACCTTCCGTAATACAAATAATCACTTTGATACCTGCATCTGCGGATTCCATAATGGCATCAGCAGCAAATGCTGGTGGAACAAAAATAATTGAAGTATTCGCTCCTGCCTTCTCAACTGCCTCAATCACGGTGTTAAAAACGGGACGGTCAAGATGGGTCGAACCTCCTTTGCCTGGCGTTACACCTCCAACAACATTGGTGCCGTATTCCATCATTTGTTGGGCATGAAAAGAACCTTCAGTCCCCGTAAAGCCTTGTACGATTACTTTTGAGTTTTTGTTTACAAGTACACTCATTTCTTTGGTATGAATTGTTATTTAATGAAAATCAAAAAACTATTTTTGGCGCCTGCCAAAAATTTTGTGTAAAGGTATAGTCTGAAAAGCAAAGGACAAAAGAGAATCAAAACAAAACTTGGTAATCAACCTATTTATTGTGGCTTTGACGGTAAATTGATTCTCATAGAACCCCTAAATTGATTTCGCTCTATTTTCCAGCTTATGCTACTCCAAAACAATCTTCCCATCACGGTCGATGTTCGTTCTTTTATCAAAATGAAAATCATAGAAACCTGCATCACCGCTTTGAGAATCAACTTTTACCGAACTTCTTCCCATTTCTAAACCTTGATTATCATATACTTTAGCCGATACTTTGCCCTTAAATCTTTTGGAGAAAATCAGGTAAATGCTTAACAAATTATCCGTTCCTTCTTTATCATTTTTTAATGAAACTTTACCGTTGGTAATTCCTTTGGAAGATAAAGATTCGGAGTAAGAAACATTGATGGCACGGGCTTTTTTCACACCCGATTCGATGCCTTTCACCATATCGCCCGCTGTTTCACCAATTTTTTCGGTTGAATTACTCAATCGATCGCAAGAAGAGAAGATTATAGAGATTGCTAATGTACTGATTGTGAATGCTTTGTTCATTTTTTTGTGATTATAGATTAGTAGGTCAAATTTAAGAAAAAATTATTCAAATATTGACGACATCAATTAAAGCCTAACGTGGTCAATTAATGAAAGACCTCTCCCAGATCAGAACTATATTATCAAGATTTAGGTTAAATAAACAACCTTTAAGTATCAGTTAGAGATTAGTGCATGTTTGAATATGTTATAACTAGCTAATTAATAGCAATTTACGACACTAACCCCTAGCAACTAAAACTTAATCCCTACTTATCAACAAATTTTTAAACTATTCGACCATTTCAAGCGCTTATGCTCTTCACTTATGAAATCGTCTGACAAATCTTAACACAAAAATCTGTTCGTATATTAAATACAGAATCACAAAATTAACCATTATGAAAGTATTATTACGTTATCTTAAACACTACAAACTCACTGTTTTCGGGGCATTGGGGTTGGCGGCCATCAATCAGATTTTCTCCCTGCTCGACCCTTTTATTTTTCGTAGAATAATTGACGATGTCGCAACCGTTTACCGTTCGGAGACGCACACTGCTCACGATTTCTGGATGGCAATTCTTCCCCTTTCAGCGGCTTCAATTGGCGTTGCTTTTGTGAGTCGGGTTGCCAAGAATTTTCAGGATTATTTCATCAATACGGTTACGCAACGAGTTGGCGCTCAAATTTATGCGGATGGCATTGGTCATTCCTTGGAATTGCCCTATGAAACTTTTGAAGACCAACGTTCGGGTGAGACCTTGGGAATTTTACAAAAAGTAAGAACGGACGTTGAAAAACTTATTTTGGTGGGTATCAACATTCTGTTTCAATCGGGAATTGCCTTGATTTTTATTTCGGTATATGCCTTTACGGTTCATTGGTCAATTTTGCCTTTGTTTTTGGCAACGGGTCCTTTGATTGCATGGATTAGTTCGGTTTTGAGTAAAAAAATCAAGACCATTCAAACTCAAATTGTGAAGCAATCTACGGGTTTGGCGGGTTCTACTACCGAATCTTTACGAAATATTGAACTAGTAAAATCGTTGGGTTTGGCAAAACAAGAAATTGCTCAATTGAATTCTACGACTCAAAAAATCTTAAAATTAGAACTTCAAAAAGTAAAATATGTACGTTCCATGTCGTTTGTACAAGGCACGTGTGTGAATTTTTTGAGAGCGATGTTAACCTTGGTGTTGATTTATTTGATTTATGAAAATAAAATCACTTTTGGTGAATTTTATTCGCTAAATATCTATTCATTCTTCTTGTTTGGACCGCTCCAAGAAATTGGAAATGTGGTGAATACTTACCGTGAAGCCGAGGTTTCATTGAAAAATTTTGAAAATATTTTCAAGATTCCTGTGGAAGTGAAACCCGAAAATCCTTATCCAGTTATTAGCATTGATTCACTTGAATTTCAAGATGTTAAATTCAAACATCAATCTGCCAATAAAGATGCGTTGAAGAATATTACTTTCAAGGCTGAACGGGGAGAAACCATCGCTTTTGTGGGGCCATCGGGTTCTGGAAAATCTACTTTGGTGAAATTATTGGTAGGATTATACCGCCCGAAAGAAGGAAAAATATTATACAACGGCCACAATTATGACGAAATAGATTTCGACCAATTGCGGGAAAGAATTGGTTTTGTTACCCAAGATACGCAGTTGTTTTCGGGTACAATTCGGGAAAATTTATTGTTCGTAAATCCAACGGCAACGGATGAACAATGTTTAGACGTACTCAGAAAATCTGCTTGTCATACCCTCTTAAACCGTGCTGAAAATGGTTTAGATACCGTGATCGGTGAAGGGGGCGTAAAAGTATCAGGAGGTGAAAAACAGCGCTTGAGCATTGCCAGGGCATTATTGCGCAACCCAAACCTCTTAGTTTTTGACGAAGCAACTTCCTCTTTAGATTCCTTGACGGAGGAAGAAATTTCTGAAACCATCAGAGACGTATCCGTAGGCACCACGCATTTAACCATCGTAATTGCCCACCGCCTCAGCACTATCATGCACGCCACGAAGATTTTTGTCTTAGAAAAAGGCAAAATCGTGGAAAACGGCTCGCACGATGAACTTTTGGAAAACAAAGGCTTGTATTATGCCATGTGGAGACAGCAAGTTGGGGAGAAGGATTTGGTTGATGTGGAGTAAAAATGAAGTTGCAACATACTTACTTTCCTAAGCTTAGGCTTGCCCCGATGTGCAATCGGGGCAAGTTGGGAAAAGTGATAAAGCGGTTCCCGTCAACAGCTACGTGACAAAAAACAGACAAATTTGGCTTCAATTATTTCTTCTTTTTTGGCATATTCGCTCCTTCCTCTCGGGCTTCTGATAAACCAATGGCAATCGCTTATTTTGGATTCGTTACTTTCTGGCACGAACGTCCACTTTTTAAGATTCCCTCTTTCATTTCAAGCAAAGCTTGTTGCACCTTTTCTTTCGATTTTTCTGAATATTTTGCCATTTCACTCTAGGTTTAACTGAGACAAATGTGTCAAACAAATCTGCTAAACTTCCCCCTTTTGTTATTATATAATTTTAGAAAAAATTACAACATTATCGGATTTCTACAAAAATAATTCAATTGAGGTGACTCAATTTATAATTTTTTACTAATTAGCGTAAATTTTTTCCATAAAAATCTTAATTTCATATTTCCAATTCTTTAAACAAATGTACATTTATGGAAGAAATTAACGAAGATTCTTCAAGCGAGGAAAAAGAAGATGTGACAAGTGAAATTTCTTACAGAAAATCTAGAAATATGACAGTGGAAATGAAAAAGACATGGCGAGATTATGTTTTTGAATTCATTCTACCCTTTTTAGCCGTTATGGCTGCTTTTCTGCTGAATACCGAACGTGAAGATTATGTGGAACGTAATTTAGAAAAACAGTACATTCAATCAATCATCAATGACCTTAGGGAGGATGCCAAATTGATTGACGAACAAACTACTTCTCATAAAATGCGCATTGGTCAAATGGATTCGCTGATGGGAATGTTGGAATATCCAGCTTCAATTAAAGATTTTGATAAATTATATTATTTGGACAAATTAGCCACCCGTAACGTTACTTTTGCCCATAACGGAGGCACTTTTGAACAAATGAAAAATTCGGCATCGTTCAGACTTATTCGCAATCAGGATGCGGCACATGGCATCATTGATTACTACCAAAAAATCAAAACAATTAATTTGGTAGAAGAACGTGAAAAGTCTGACCAAGATAGTTATAAACGCATTGCCGTACAGATTTTTGACCCATTCGCTGATAAACATTTTGGGTGGAAAGTAAAAAATAAGCCTAATAAAG
>JBBAKZ010000048.1:0-11883 GCA_040403275.1 Arcicella sp.
AATATATTTATATATCTTTCTCCATTACGATTTTAAAATTTTCATCTACTGTTATTTATTTTCAACATTAAGTTCTGTTTCATTGGAATCGCTGCTGGTTTCGGCATTTTTGGTATATTATAATTTTAATAATAAACAAAAAACACTCATCGAAAATGAATCAACAGTATTATTAGAAAGAATTGAAAAAGTGTTTAGGTTGGTATTAGCCGAAGGACATTTTTCGGAAATTTCCAACCACAGTTCTGAAAAAGAGGTTTTATTTGGATTAACTACCACGTATAAAAAGGCCTTGATTGTTGCAAAAGCGAAGGTATTGGTTGGCTTTAATTTTGCCAAAGTGAAAAATCGCTGGCAAGAGGGTACTCGCACGATGATTATAGAAGAATTTCCAGTGCCCTTAATTTTGAGTACCGATGCTGATTATAAATTTTATGATATTGATCAAGGAATTTTTAACAATTTCAAGAATGAAGAATATACTGCTTTGTTATTTGATGCCAAACAAACCATGCAAACTAAACCCATTGGCAGTGAATTGCGAAAAATTGCTAATAGGCAAGCAGTATTCATGTTAAGTCAAATAGCAAGTTCTATGGGTTGGAATATTGATTTTCATTTGGCAAACAGAGAAGAACAACGATTATTGAACGAGCAAAGTGGTTTTGAAAAAAGTAAACTCAATTCGTTCATCGGTTTGAAATAAAAAATTTCCGAAGCAGAGGCATTGAATCATAACATTGGTTCAACCATAATCACTTCTTCTTTTTCCACAATTACCTGACCATCGCCCAAATCACGGGTTTTTCTGACGTATTTTTTGGGCGTAACAATCACTGGACAAAGTGTATCACTCTTTCTTTTGGAGAAATATGCCGCCAATCCTGCCGCACGTTCGATCACGGTTATCGGAAAATTTTTGCCTGCCTGTTTTCGTATCACTACGTGCGAACCCGCTACATCACGGGCATGTAGCCACAAATCATCCTTGCGGGCGTAACGTTGCGTAAGAACGTCATTATTTTTGGCATTTCTTCCCACCAAAATTTCATAGCCTTCAAACTTGAAATGCTTGAATAAATCCTGTACCGTTTCTACACTTTTTTGAGAAGTTTCCAATTGATTGGCTTTCTGAAATTTTCTAAATTCTTTAAGCGTTTCGATTTCTTCAATCTTTTTAACTTGTTGGTCAATCTCCGCTAAATCTTGCTCTTTTGCTTCAATATTTTCCATAATTTTCTGAATTTCTATCTTCTCATTTTTGGATTTTCGATAATAATTTTCCGCATTTTTTTGGGGAGAGTAGTCGGGTTTTAGCCTAACTTTTAGGGGTTTATCCCTATAAAAATCATACAATTCAATTACTTCTGTTCGTTCGGGAATCGCATGAAGATTGGCCATGATAATATTGGCAATTTCATCGTGTTTCACGCCTGTATCGATGCTTGATAGTTGATGGTAATTTTTATCAATATAAACCTGACAACGATTTTTTTGCTTCAGTAAAGCCTTGATTAATACTGCTTTTTCCTTATCAAAAACATTAATTCGAGTAAAAGTATAGTAAAAATTATTGCTCGCTTCAATCGGGTCAGTAAACGTTTTTTGAATTTCTCCACCTTCTTTAATCAAGGACAAAACGGGCTGAAAATCAAGGGTTTTTAAGTAAAATGTCGGATTATTTAATTGATTCAAAAGTGCTTGAGTATCGCCCCAAGTAAGGTTTAGAAAGGTCTTCAAATATTGGGTAATTTCTTTGCCAAAAGTCGGGAAAGTAGACTTCAATCCGTTGGCTAAAAATCCTTCTTCGCTTTGGTCGATTTCACGGTCGAGGGTATCGAGGTCAATATTATTATCAACTACTAATTTGTTATGAAGCAGGTCAATTACCTTATTTTCGTGCAGAAGAATTAAATTGGAACGATTACCATACATTTTGAAAAGTAAGACAAAATCGTTTTCAAAATAGATACCAAAGGCTCTTTCATTCAAAAATTGCCGAATGCTAATGACCTTTAAATCAATGAGTTCCTTAAATAAATCGGCGGAATTTCGGCCTGCTCTTTTAAAATCTTCTGGGAAATTTAAACAAGCAAATCAGGATGAAGTACAGCTTTGATATAAAAATCACGCTTTTGTCGCCATTGTTTGCCGTCTGTACAGAAGCCAATCAAAAGTTCATCTTTTTCTTGCGAAAAACACTCGGCCATCACCATACCAACTAATTCAGTTTCAAGGCGTTTCGATAATTGGCGAAGGAAATAATAATTGGTTTGCACGTTTTGTGAAATTAGGTTACCGAGGATAGATTGATTACGATGAATAGATTTTAGCGTATAGATAACAGATTTCAGATAATAGATGGCAGAGTTTGGATTTTAGCGCTTTAAGTATATCAAAATAAAGATTAAATTCAACCTCTATTTTCTTTAATCTATTCTCTAAAATCCAGTCTCTAAAATCTAATATCTTTATGCTACTTTCCAAGTTTCCGATAAGCCTCGGAATTATTGGGGTCGAGCGAAGATAGGAGGGAGACCATTTTTTTGCGTTCATCCAATGGCGCATCACCATAACTATTAATCAATTCTGAAAATTTGGCTTCAAAAAATAAACGATACCAAACTTGGCCTGGGCGAGATTGACTTATTTGTTTGATCTGATTCAAATAGTCGGTAATTTGTTTTCTTCCACCCGCTGGATTAGTGGCGTAATTATCCATAGCCATCCGATGATACGTATAAAAACCTTCTCTAAGTGGCTGTAATTGCTGATTTAGCAAATTTTCTGAAACCCAATAACGATTACGGATATCATTCGAAGCTGCCCAAGCACCACCAGCCGTTTGCGCTAAATTGACTACATTCAAGGCTTTTTGAGCAAAATTTGTTCCACCCATTTTACCGAAAGAATCGTAGTCGAAAGCCAAAGCGACGTAGGCGTAAAATGCCAACATTTGGGTAAGATTATCGTTGAAATTATTATCATTGTAAGTCAAAGGTGTGCCTGCAACGTATTTGAAATTGAAACTTTTATCGACATAGTTTAGCAAAATGGTTTCATAATTCGTGCCATAAACAGGACGTCTGACTTGAAAATTGGCATTAGCCTCATAATCTCCCCCAGCAGTTGCTTTGGTCATAATAATGGATAACGAACAATTAATTTTTTCTTCGGTCGAAAAATTATCATTTGACCATCTTCTGTTATTCAAAAATTCTTGAATTACATTCTGAATTTCTGGATAAATCGTTGTCGCTCCACGTTGCTCATTTACCTGCAATTGGTCAGTCGAAATACTCACTTTGCAGTTCAATTCTTGAGCAAAAAGCTTAGAGTTTTGAGCAATAAGGAAGGAAATAAAAATGAATATTATATGGTTTTTCATACGCTGCTGAGCGTGAAGGCTCTTTTGATTGAAATAGTTGAGGGTTTAAACCAAGCAATTATTATCTTTTAATTATTAATTTTTAATTGATTAATCACCTCATTCACAATATCCGTGGCCACCTCTTGCTTAGATTTTAAATCAAAATCAATCATTGTGCCATCTCTTTTAATAAGGCAGATTTTGTTGGTATCATGCCCAAATCCTGCGCCCGAATTTTGCAGAGAATTCAGGACAATCATGTCCAAATTCTTTGATTTTATCTTCCCAATGGCATTTTCTATTTCGTTATCAGTTTCAAGTGCGAAGCCCACCATTAATTGCTCGGGGCGTTTCAATGCACCTAATGTTTTGGCAATGTCGGTTGTTTTGGTTAGTTCAATAGTAAACGTTTCTTCCTTCTTCTTTATTTTCTTATCAGTCACAATGGCAGGCGTATAATCCGCTACGGCTGCCGATAAAATAATGATATCGGCATCATTAAAATGTGTTTTTGTTGCTTCGTACATTTCTTTTGCCGAACGAACTTTCACTAAATTAATGCTTCCATCTGGCGATTTTAGTGCTACTTGTCCACTCACGAGTGTTACTTCTGCACCCGCCTTGGCAAATTTGTTGGCAATAGCATAACCCATTTTTCCCGTTGAATGATTACTAATAAAACGAACAGGGTCAATGGACTCTTGGGTTGGTCCAGCCGTAATTAAAACTTTCTTACCTTTCAAAATGAGGTTTTCAGAGCAATTTTTTGTCAGAATTTCCACTAATTCTTCGGGTTCAGCCATTCTTCCTTCGCCTACCAAACCGCTCGCTAATTCGCCAAAATTTGATTTAATGACCTGATTACCAAAAAATTGTAATTTTCTGAGGTTTTCAACCGTACTTGGATGTTGATACATATCCAAATCCATGGCGGGGGCAAACATCACCGGACATTTTGCTGAAAGATAAACCGCCGTTAATAAATCATCACAAATGCCGTTGGCACATTTTGCCAGCGTATGTGCCGTGGCGGGAGCAATCAAAATGACATCCGCCCACAATCCCAAGTCCACGTGATTATTCCAAATACCCGTTTGGTCTTTAACAAATTCTGATAGTACTGGTTTTTTAGAAAGGGTTGCTAAAGTCAAAGGGGTAATAAACTCCTTAGCTGCTTGAGTCATAACTATTTGAATTTCAGCGCCTTCTTTGATTAAGAGTCGAGTCAAAAAAGCAATTTTATAAGCGGCTATACTTCCTGAAATTCCTAGAAGGATTTTTTTATTTTTAAGCATTCATTTTCTGTGTTTTGCTCCATCAAACAAATTTAAGAATACAATTACATAAATAATTGCCTAGCTCAAATTAATTAGCAAAAGAAGCCTTGGACGACAGCTGATAACTGTCTTATCGTCAACAATTGATGAGTGGAATCATACATGAGTGAATTTGTCAAAGCACTTGCTTAAAATAATATTCAGAAGATAAGTATCGGGCTAGAAAATCTTTGGAAACGCTTGAAAATCAATTTCCGCAAGAAAGCAAGGTTTGAGATTGAACGGAAAGATGGTTTGATAATAGCTACGATTGTACTGCCGTTGGAAGGGTAGAATGAGTTAGAGGTTATTAAAGTTAGAAAGCACTTTTAATAGGAACTTCCCGAAAGTTTTTTCTACTTTCGGGAAGTTAAGGGGAATTACTTAACTGAGTAATAAAGATATTATTCAAAATTATCTCTTAACTCGTTTCTCCAAATCAACTCTTGGAATACTCAACATTCTGCCCAAAGGTTGTCCATTGCGTAAAGTAATCACTTTTAAAGTTACTGGACCCGTCGGAATTTCAATGGGAGTGGTATATTTTGGCGAAAATTTATCTGGAAAAGAATCATCCGTTGTGTAGAAAATATCAACGCCTTTGAGGTCGTTTGTCATTTCACAAATCAATTTTTCTCCATCTTTTTTGGTGCTAACAATCGCATCGTAAATGGCTTTAGAAATCTTTAAATTAGCCACATCAAAACGCTGGAAATGTGATTCTGTTCTGTTCACAAATCCATCCCAATCTTTCTTTTCTTTCGGACTCCATCCTGTTTCTGCGATGGCAAATGCTCTCGGATAAGTCATATACAAAGCATGACGGTAGTTTTGAATTTGTTCAGTCCAAAGGTTTCCTTGTGCGCCTAGAATGTATTTTGCGTCGGTACTATCAGGAACTGGCTCAAACGAATACGTTTTTCTTAAAGATAAACTGGCGTAAATGGGCTTTTCAACCGATGGGTCACCTTGTAAATAATCCAAATACGCAAAAGTAGAGGGCGACATCACCACATCGTGTTTTAGTTTGGCGGCTTCAATGCCCCCTTTCATGCCTCTCCATGACATTACAGTGGCATTGGGTGCCAGTCCACCCTCCAAAATTTCATCCCAACCAATCATTACTTTGCCTTTTTTATTAATGATTTTTTCTACTCTTTTTACGAAATAGCTTTGCAATTCGTGCGTATCTTTCAAATTATTTTTCTTCATAAATGCCTGACAAGCAGCATCTTCTTCCCAATATCCGTGATAACATTCATCGCCACCCATGTGAATATATTTATTTGGAAATAAAGGAGCAATTTCCGTAAAAACTTTATCCAAAAATTCATACACCTTTTCATCAGATGGATTCAACGTATTCTCAATTTTCATTTTAAAAGTACCATTTGGAAACCAATCAGCGAATTGTGTTCCTGGGTTTACGTACCGCTTCAAATCTTTTTTAGTTGACAATTCTGGATAAGCTGCCAAAACGGCCATGCTGTGTCCAGGGACATCAATTTCAGGCATAATCGTTACGTTTCGATCATTCGCATAAGCCACTATTTCTTTTACGTCTTCTTGGGTATAAAAGCCTCCGTACGTAGCAGGTTCACCTTCTTTGGGGTCTTCACGATTACCAAAACCGCCGTTTCTCACCACACGCCAAGCACCAATTTCGGTTAATTTTGGTAAAGATTTTATCTCAATTCTCCAACCATTATCATCCGATAAATGCCAGTGTAAGGTATTTAATTTATACCGAGACATTAAATCAATGTAGCTTTTAACTTCTTCTTTCGTAAAAAAATGACGACTTACATCCAACATCAAACCTCTCCAACCAAATCGTGGATAATCCGTTATTTTGCAACCCATGATCGGAAACATTCCCATCGAAAACTCTTTGCTTTCCGCCTGTGGAGGCATCATTTGCCGAAGTGATTGAATGGCATAAAATAATCCTGCGGGTTTATTAGCGGTCATTTTAATGATTTCACCCGTTACTTCGAGCGAATAACCTTCATTGCCTAATTGAGCATTTGGCGTTTTATTAATCGTAAAAATAATCACTTTGTCCTGCATCGTTGGCTTTTCAACTTTCTTAAAAACGGGCTTTTGTCCACCCATGAATCCCAAGGAATTCACAAAGTTTTCGGCAATTTTCTTGGCATCTGGATTGTTGTCAGTCACCTCAATACTCGTGCGAGCATCTAACATAAACATATTCATGCCTCCCGTTGTAAAAACTTCATAACTCACGGGAGCAGGAATGATATTATTCTGGGCAAAAGTGGTAAGGGAAGTTAGTAATAGAAATAGTATTTTTCTCATGGATTTTGTTGATTTTTTGGTATTTGTAAAATTTATGTAAAGATAGCTTTTTCATGAATATAAACTAAAACTTAAAAATAAGTTAAATAACTTAATACTTAGTTGTATAACTGAAAAATGAGTTATATATTTGAACTATGGAAGAATTAACAAGAACAGAGGAACGAATTATGCATACATTTTGGCAATTAGGAACCGCCTTTGTTAAAGACATAATTGAACACATCGACGAAGACCCGAAGCCACCGTACAATACCATTTCATCGGTCGTAAGGATTTTGGAAAAAAAAGGCTATTTGGGGTACAAGGCTTATGGAAAGACCTATGAATATTTCCCAATTATTACAAAAAGGGAATATGCCAAACAATCATTCAGAAAGGTTTTGAATAATTATTTTGATAATTCAGCCACGAATTTGATGTCTTTTTTAGTGAAAGAAGAACAACTTTCAGCGGAAGAATTGGAGGCTTTGCGAAAAATTATAATGTAGCTATGAGAAATTAGCTTTGAGCGATGAGTTTTACCAGAACATTTCTCTCAGAGCTCATCGCTCACAACTCAAAGCTAAAAAAATATGAACTACTTATTCGAATCAACCGTCTGTATAACGATATTTTACGGACTTTACTATTTGATTTTCAGACGATTAACTTTTATGGGGCTTAATCGTATTTATCTTCTTTCGAGTTTGGTTGTAGGGCTTTTGTTGCCATTGATTTCCTATCAAATTAAAGAAGTTGTAAAGATTCCTGCAACGGTGGAATATGAAGAAACGAATCTTGTTCCGTTCGTCATGAATAGTTCTACGCCCTTAATCTCAAACACTCCAATCGAAAAAACTTTTGATTGGCATATTATTTTGCAAGGAATTTATGTTTTAGGAATTTTATTTATGCTGATAAAATTTTCAATAAATATCTATAAACTATTGAAAATCAAAAGTATATCCTCGGAAAATGATTTTATTTCAACCAAAAGTAAATACGCCAATGCCTCATTTTTTAACTTGATTTTTATTGATGAGTCCAATCTTTCTGAAAACGAAATCAGTCAAATTTTGGATCACGAAAAATGGCATATTCGGCTTTTTCATTCTTATGATTTACTATTTGTCGAAATCTTGAAAATCGTTTTCTGGTTCAATCCTATTTTATGGTTGTATCAACGTTCACTCTCAGAAATTCATGAGTTCGAGGTTGATACCCGTATGATACAAGTTTACAATCCTCAAGCGTACGCTCATTTATTGCTAAAATTAGCAAGTCCAAGAACACAATCGGCGACTCATCAATTCAGTCGCAAACCCTTGACCGACCGTATTCATTTTTTATTCACTAAACAAAAATCCGTACCTATGAAACGATTAGCGTATTTGTCCGTTCTGCCCATTTTAGGAGCATTTTTCATGGCTTTTTCTGTGGAGAAAGTTGTTGATTATCAGGTAGTTCAAAAGCCTGATGAGAAGTATTTGAAAATTTATAAAAAGCCTGATTCTCTGGTGAATAATGAGGTAAATGTTAAAAATAATAAGGTAATTTCTAATTTAATTTATGGAGAAAATAAAGTGGCAGTATCTATAAGTCCCAATGTTATTTCATCGGTTTCTATTGATGTAGCGGCTAAATATTTGAGGAACATTGGATTTGATTTAGACACTCACCTTTTTATGAGTTTAGATAAAAACAATAAAGAAAGCTACAATAAAATTGAATTTACTCTTACCGAGAATAAAGAAAACAAGAAAAAATATCGGAGTAAAGTGTCAGATGTGAAATCGGATTTGCCTTCTAAATTCACTTTTGATTTGAAAAAGATGCAACGGAAAGGCTTTGATGATATTATTACTATTTTTGCAGATAGAAGCACAGGTGAGTATTTTGTTGCACCATTGAGTCCACCGCCTCCACCACCAGTGCCATCCGCTCCGCCAAGACCACCATTGACACCTAAAGCACCCAAAACGTCGCCAACATTGCCTGTGCCACCAAAACCGCCATTAGCCCCTAAAGCACCGCCAAAACCACCAGTTCCACCTGTTAAAGTTGGATTAAATTATAGGAAATCTTATTCAGAAGATTTATTCGATAGAGCTTTTGCAGAAGTTTTTGATGGAATAAGATCTACAATTAATATACCTTATAAGAACATTAACTATCTTATTTTTGAAGGAAATAAATTACAAAGAAATATATTTATTAGTAAAGTTGTCACTCAAAAAGATTGGCAGTCCTATTTAGATTTTATAAATAAAGATAATTATTTTTCAAAAGAGTTTAGAAGCAAAATGATTCCTGATAATTGGGCAAGAGTCATAGTAAAATCCGATAAAAGCCCCGTTGAATTTGTTTCTTTTGAACAGGCAAATGAATATTGTAAATGGAAGACTGAATTTTTTAATGGCCAATTCAAAGATAAAAGATATAATTACCAACAGATGGTTTTATTTAATTCTAAGAATGGTAAAAAATATAAGTTTAGATTACCAAATGAGAAAGAATGGCAAACAGCCGTAAGTAAAAAAATAAATCGTAGTACTAAATTTAGTTCGGTTGGATTTTGTTATATTTTAGAGAAAGTGTAGATTTTATTAAACATCAAAAAAGGCTTCTGAATCACCGCAGAAGCCTTTTTTTTAAATATCTCAATCCTTAAGCGTGCAAAGCCCGATTTTCAGTAGAGGCTAAACAAGCTTCTTTCATGGCTTCCGTATAAGTTGGATGTGCGTGCGACATACGAGCCACATCTTCTGCCGAAGCACGGTATTCCATCGCTACTACTGCCTCCGCAATCATATCAGCGGCTCTTGCCCCAATGATGTGAACGCCCAAGATTTCGTCCGTAGTTTTATCAGCTAAAACCTTCACCAAACCGTCAGTATCCATGGATGCCGTGGCACGTCCCAAGGCTTTGAAAGGGAATGAACCAGCTTTGTAAGCAATCCCCGCTGTTTTTAATTCTTCTTCTGTTTTACCAACCGAAGCCACTTCTGGCCAAGTGTAAACCACGCCTGGAATCAAATTATAGTTAATATGAGGTTTTTGTCCCGCAATGATTTCAGCCACAAAAACGCCTTCTTCTTCTGCTTTATGCGCCAACATCGCTCCACGAATTAAATCTCCAATGGCGTAAATGTTGGGTATGTTCGTTTTTAAAGTATGCTCATCAACCACTACTTTTCCTCTATCCATATTGATACCTACAGCTTCCAAATTTAAGCCTTCAGTATACGGACGACGACCAATACATACCAACACATATTCACCCGTCAATTTCACTTCTTCACCCGCTGGATTGGTAGCTGTAACGGTTGCATCATCTCCATTATTAACAACATTCGTTACTTTATGAGAGAAATAATAATCAACGCCTAACTTTTTGATTGACTTCTGTAATTCTTTCCCCATGGTTTTATCCATCGTTGGAATCATCGAATCGGCAAACTCTACAAAGCTAACCTTAGTCCCCAAACGGGCATAAACCGAACCTAATTCAGCTCCGATAACGCCCGCTCCAATGACGACCATTGTTTTTGGAACTTCCGTTAAATTCAAGGCTTCCGTTGAAGTGATCACTCGTTTTTTATCAACGGGCATCGAAGGCAAAACAGTTGGTTTTGAACCCGTCGCAATAACGATATTTTTCGCCGTTAAATCTTCCGAAGTACCATCTGCTTTGGTTACTTTAACGGTATTTTTATCGACAAAAGAACCAAGACCGTTATAAGTCGTGATTTTATTTTTTTTCATCAAAAACGTAATACCGTCGTTCATTTTTTTCACAACGCCCGATTTACGATTAATCATTTGCGTCATATTTGCCACAGGAGCAGAGATTTCAATTCCGTGTTCAGCAAAAGTATGAGCGGCATTATAAAAATGCTCCGATGAATCCAAAAGTGCTTTTGAAGGAATACAACCTACATTTAGGCAAGTTCCGCCCAAGACACTATATTTTTCGATGATGGCAGTTTTCATGCCCAATTGAGCTGAACGAATGGCGGCTACATATCCACCAGGTCCTGAACCAATTACTATTACGTCGTATTGCATTGTTATAAATTTTCGATTATTCTAAATTATTATCCAGCTTGTCCATCACCATCAAGGTCAAAACCTATTTTCCGATATTCACTGTTGGACTGGGCATTACCAATTTTCTTAAAAATAAATGAAACTTGAGTGGTTGTTCCACCAGCATTGATGGAAGTTGTATTTACTAATTCCTATGTTTGAGTGCCATATTGTGCCATCAGTTTATTGACTACCTTTGCATCCAATCCATGTTTTCCATTGCCATTGACATCAAAAATTGTAGGATTTGCCTCTGCAATTAAAGTACGATAGTTAGTCCCATTTAATTGGGCTCATATTTTAGGAAATAGTTATTTCTGATTTTACAAAGTCGATACAAATTTTGTTGTTTTGGAAGAAATATAAACCTAACATTCCATCATATTCTTGATAAATTCCATTTGCTGCAAAATTATAAGTACAAATCTCAAAACTTGAAATGTCAATTCCCAAACAATGAAAATTCTTAATTTTTACATACTGAGCTTCAAGAGTACCACTGGCTGTTTCAAATTCTGTTTGCCCATAAAAATCTGCAAATGAGTACCTCAACATAAACAGAGAATTATAATCAATAATAGTTTTTGAAGCACCTGTATCAACAATCAATCGTATTTTTATAATTGTCAACTAAAACATCTTCTAAAATAATTACATCTTTTCTTTCAGTGGTTATAAACTTGTATATTTTCATAGAAGGTAACGTTTTTTAGGGAATATACCTGTAAATACAGTTGTTGCTGTAGAAAAATTATCCCACCAGTTAGGTCTATTATTTACAATATGACCTTTGTCTTTATTGTGCAT
>JBBAKZ010000048.1:11893-12277 GCA_040403275.1 Arcicella sp.
GTGCATAATGACTTACCAGATAAAATATCGGTATCTGTATATTCAGGATTTCCTAAAAGCACCCATTCATCTGGAAAACGCTTTTTTATTTCCTCAAAACTCAAAACTTGATTTTCCATATTATTTGAGGTGATAGGTTTTAGGGGTTAGGTGTTAGCATTTCAACTAACCCCTAGCCCCTAAAACCTATCACCTATTTATACATCCAATAACAAACGTGTTGGGTCTTCCAACAATTGTTTCAATCTTACCAAGAACGAAACAGATTCTTTTCCATCAATAATTCTGTGGTCGTAAGAAAGTGCTACGTACATAATTGGACGGATAACTATCTGACCATCAACCACTACGGCACGTTCAACGATATTGTGCATTCCTAAAATC
>JBBAKZ010000049.1:0-6606 GCA_040403275.1 Arcicella sp.
AAAGACGTACAGCCGAACACAAGCACAAAATCAGAACCATGCCGCGGATTTTTCACCTCCTCCCAAGTGAGTGGCTCCCGTTTCCAAAGGGCAAACCCAAAACACACCAAAGTAATAATGGCAATTAAAGCCACGATAACACCATGTCCAATACTATCTAAATTTTTATAAATCAACATGCCCAAACCACCCGTGAGCAAAGTGATTCCCAAGTATAAAAGTGTCCGTAGTTCGTAATGCAACGAAAAGGATTTACTTTTTTCATATTCCGAAATGACAATACTTTGTTTAGGCGAAATAATGCCTTTTTCTTGGAGATTTTGGAGGATGGTTTGGGTTTGCATAAGCTGGTTTTAGACGAGAGAATACTTTTCAGTTGTGTGAAGATACAGAAAAAATATATTCATTCAAATTTGGTAATTGTGTAGTAAATTTGACAAATCATCAATATTTATTTACGCAGCAAATGCCCCCAGAAAAAATAGAACTTCCACCAAAATATTACTTGACTTACTTTCAGTATCTCATTGATTTTGTCAAGAAGAAATATCAACCTATTCTCAACGAAACGGAACAGCAATTTCTTACCGATTTTGAGGCGCTGACGGAAGATCAGCAATGCCTTTTTATTCGTTTTTGCAACCGTACTGGCGCTTTTTTCAGGACGGAGAAATTGAAATATACTGAAATAGAAAACATCCCAGCATCGCTTAATGGTTTGATTGACAAGGGTTTTGTGGAACCACTTTCCGAAAAGCATCTCACGGAAGCAGCAGATGTTTTGGATATTTTTAGTAAATCTGAATTGGTTGAATTAGCCAAAATGCTCAATCTCGAAACCCGAGGAAAAGCTTCGTTGAAAAAGGAAGAAGTGTTGGATTGGCTCTTGACGGTTGGCAATTGGGAAGATATGCTGCAAGTTGTATCTCCAGCCCCACCCGCCCCCGACGGGGGAGCTTTCTCGTCCAAATTCTCGTCCAATTTAGCGTTTGGCAAATCTCCCCCATCGGGGGCAGGGAGAGCTACTTCTGTCGTCAAAGTCGCCAAAGAAACGGAAGTCCAAATGCTAAAATTCCTTTTCTTTGGCTCTCGACACGGCGATATGACCGAATTTGTAACCCGTGATTTGGGTTTTCAGTCGTACGAAAAATTTGATGAGGACAAGATGGTAGCCTACTTCCAAACTCGTCAAGAAGTAGAAGACAAATTGAAGGTAAGTCTCGCTCGTGAGGATTTTTATTTAATGCAACAAGCTGATATCGAGATACTTGATATTTATAATTGGTTCATGGATTGGACTGCAACGCACCGCAAGGAATTATCAGAAATCGCCATTCCAACCTACGGAACATTTTCGTTGCGGGTAGCTTTATATTTAGAAAAGAAAAAGGCCTTAGATGAAGCACTCACTATTTTCAGACTTACCGAAGAATCCCCTTCACGGGAGCGGCAAGTGAGAATTTTGGATAAACAAAAGAATCGTGAGGAAGCAAAAGCACTTTGTGAACTGATTTTAGCTGAACCTAAAAACGCAACGGAACAATTTTTTGCCGAAGATTATTTAAATCGTTTGGAGGCAATTTTGTTAAAAAAGAAGTCTAAAAAAGCCGTAACGCAACAATTACACAATTCAGATTCTATCACCATTAATGCCTTATGGAAACGACAAGTGGAGTTTGGCGTGATTGATTATTACCAAGAACGGGGCATGAAGGCAGAATTTACCGAAAATCACCTTTGGAGGAGTTTGTTCGGTTTACTATTTTGGGACATTATTTTTGATACCGATTCCTTAGCCATTCATCATCCTTTGCAACGTTCACCTTCGGATTTATTCAAGCCCACTTTCTTTGAAAAACGCAAAGAGAAAATGGAGGAACGCTTGAAAATGTTGGAAGATGAAGATGCCACAACGGTATACATGAACCGTATATTTTTTGAGAAATTTGGACTAACAAACCCACTTGTAGAATGGTACGGAGGACTTTTCCCATTAATTTTGACTATACTGCAAAGATTATCTCCCGAGCAAATCACGTTGATTACCTTAGAAATGGCCAAGAATTTACGTCAAAATTTAAGAGGATTTCCAGACCTTTTCATTTGGGGCGATTCGGATTATAGTTTTATAGAAGTAAAATCGCCAACTGATAGTTTATCGAATCAACAACTTTTTTGGTTGAGGTTTTTTGAAAGTATTAATGTGCGGTCGAAGGTTTTACGGGTGGAATGGGGGGATTTAGAGAATAATTTTTGAATAGTTTGTTCATAAATAGTCATTCTTAATTTGAAATATTCTTATATTTTCCTTCTAATGGATTAAATTTGACACAAAAAAGCTCTCAAAATCAAATTTGAGAGCTTTTTTATTCAATAATCTATACACTATTTTCTAACTACGAATTCGCTTTGGCAATCTGTTTCTGCATCATTTCTTCATACTTCGCTGCTTCAGGAACTTTCGCATTTTTCAATCCTTCCACGATAATTTGCATTTCGTAAAGCGCCGTTTGAATATCACGACTATCGCTATTCCTACGGTCGTTCATATAATAATCCAAAGCCTTGTTATTTCGATTCATCATCGTATCGGCTATTTTCAAACCACTTTTTGTGTCGCCTGCTGCGATATACAAGGCTACGAAATTTGCCGATAATTGGTCATAAGGAATCACGGTATCCGGCATCCTCTTGTCACAGAAATCCAAGGCAGCTTTTGCTTTCGCCAATTTACCTTCACGGATTAATTGATCAACCAAACGCAAGAAACTCAAACGTGCCGTTACGATAGGCACTTGCAAATAAAAGTCTGAGTGATAATACGTTTTTGGATTATCTAAATCTCTCCAGAACATGTTTTTCGTTAAATTGTCAAACATTATATCCGAATTCACGTAACCATCTTTTGCTCCCGGAATTTTCACCGGCATCAATCGGTAGGCGTATCCTTCCATTTGCATATAATCTTTCAAATTCAAGTAGCTCGCTGATGGCAAAGTAGTAGCAAAATAAATTGGACGTTTCCAACCCGCTGCCGCATTCTGAGCAATCATATCCAATTGAATCAATTCTGGTTTCATTACTCCATTTTTTCCCGCTGACCACGCCATTTGGTCGGTCAAAAATGGTTCTAAATCTTTCGGAACAAATCCTGCTTTTTTCACCGCATCCACATTAATTGGCAAAAAAAGATTTTCTGTGGGCAAAGTATTAATCATCGAACCATCCTGCAAAGGCACTTTAATGGCTTCGCTATCGTCCTTAATCAACTTCATGTATTCTTGAAGATTGATGCCATTTTTCACGTTCGGATTTTCATAATACATCACTTGTTCGTTGATTCCTTCCATAAATCGGTCTTTCGATAATGACACTGGCAAGGCTTGGGATTCATACGTTTTGCGTTTCATTTGGTCGATGTACCAGTCCGTTCCCAACAACGATAGATTACACACTCGCACGTCTGTACGGTAACCTTCAACTTCTTGCACGTACCACAATGGGAAAGTATCATTATCGCCTCCAGTAAATAGAATCGCATTTTTTGCACAAGAATTCAACATATTTTTGGCGAAATCTACTTGTTGATAACGGTGATTACGGTCATGGTCATCCCAGTTTTGTTGAATCAAAATAACCGGAACAATAGCCGTTACAACCGTTGCAACGGCAGCCGTAACCACTGAGTTTGACATAAATTTATCCAGTAATTCCGCCAATTGCATTACGCCCAAACCAATCCAAAGTCCAAAGAAATAAAACGAACCCACGTAAATATAATCACGTTCACGGGGTTCAGAAGGTGGTGAGTTTAGGAAAACCACTAAAGCTAATCCCGTTAAAAGGAACATTAAAGTGGTAGTCAAAAAGTCTTTTTCACCTTTACGAACCAATAAAACAAAACCCATTAATCCCAAAATCAAAGGCAACCAAAAGTAGTTATTGCGGGCTTTATTTTTAGCTAATAATTCGGGTAAAGCTCCTTTGCGAGTATAATCAATTACGCCCGCATCTTGCACGTCACTTTCACGACCCACAAAATTCCATAGGAAATAGCGCATATACATGTGTCCCATTTGGTGGGTAAACATGAACTTGAGATTATCCCCAAAACTTGGTTTCTCACCCGATGCCAAACCCAACATTTCTTCATACATTTGGATGTGCTGAGGCGTGCTACTGTACACACGAGGCAATAACATTTGCCCGTCTTTAGAATAGATTAATTTCTGTTTGTGGTCGTAAACTTCATACTTCCCGTCTTTCATTTTATAGACTGGCACTCCCTGTTCCACACTTTCAACGGTTCCTGTGTAGATTGGTCCGTATAATAATGAACGCTCGCCGTATTGTTCACGCTTCAAATATTTCACGTAATTCAAGATATTACTTGGGTCATTTTCATTGATTGGCGTATTGTAAGTTGAACGAACCAAAGCCAAGGTATAACACAAATAACCAATTAAAACGAATACTAATGAAAGCAATCCAATATTCAAATTGACCTTTCCTTTTTGGATTGAATAACGAATACCCCACACCAATGCGCCAACTAATACCACTAAAAATACCCCAACACCCACGCCATAAGGCAAACCAAATACATTGGTGAAGATTAATTCAAATTGGAATGCTAAAGAAGGAATCCCTGGAATGATTAACGAGTTGATAATTCCTAAGATTACTAAACCTGCCAAAAGAGCAATAAAACCACCTTTGTAGGTTGGGTTTGGATTTTTCTTGAAATAATAAATCAATGCCAACGCTGGCACCGTTACCAAGTTTAATAAATGGACGCCAATTGAAAGACCAACGATATAGGCCACCAAAATTAACCAACGATTTGCCGCTGCTTCATCCTCAATTAATTCCCATTTGAAAGCCGCCCAAACTACTAAAGCCGTAAAGAACGACGACATCGCATAAACCTCCGCTTCAACCGCTGAGAACCAAAATGTATCCGAAAACGCATACGCTAACGAACCAATTACACCCGCTCCTAAAAGCGTAAGTGATTGTCCCTTAGACAATTCTGCGAAGGGCTTGTCATAAATTTTACGTCCAATCATCACGATTGTCCAGTGCATAAACAGAATGGTAAAAGCACTCGAAAGCACCGACATCATGTTTACCCAGTAAGCAACTTGCGTAACATCGGAGCCCGCCAAGAGCGAAAACACTCGTCCTAACAACAAAAATAATGGCGCTCCCGGAGGGTGAGGAACTTGCAGTTTATAAGCACAGGCGATGAACTCACCGCAATCCCAAAAAGAGGCAGTACGTTCTACAGTGGCAGTAAAAACAAATAAGGAAATAGCGAAAACGACCCAACCCGTAAGGTCATTGATTCTTTTGAAATTATTCATAATTGAAAATTGAAGCCCCCAACCCCAAAGGGATTTTTAATATATTTACCCCTCTGGGGGACAGGGGGATTTTGTGTTTACGACAATAATGTTACCAAAAATACAAAATAGCTTTGGCTTGTGAAGAATGGAGGTGTTAAAAAGTGTTAAGGTAAGACGTTTTTAACATTTTCTGTAATTTGATGCAGAAACATCAAGTTACAATCCCTCAAATTGACGTAAGAAACGTACATCGTTTTCGGTAAATAGTCGTAAATCTTTGATTTGATATTTTAACATGGTGATGCGTTCAATTCCCATTCCGAAAGCAAATCCTGTGTATTCTTTTGAGTCTATTCCGCACTGTTCTAAGACGTTAGGGTCAACCATACCCGAACCCGCAATTTCTACCCAACCAGAATATTTGCATACATTACAGCCTTTTCCTTTACAGATTAAACAAGTAATATCAATCTCCGCAGAAGGTTCCGTAAAAGGGAAATACGAAGGACGATATCGCACTTTTGTATCTTGCCCAAACATCTCTTTGGCAAAATAATAAAGCGTATCTTTTAAGTCTTTGAAGCCGACATTTTTATCAACATACAATCCTTCAACTTGATGGAAAAGACAATGCGCTCGGGCAGAAATTGCCTCATTACGATACACTCGCCCGGGCATAATTGAACGCAAAGGCGGTTTTTGATTTTGCATCAAACGAATTTGAACGTTTGAAGTATGGGTTCTCAAAAGTATATCATCAGCAACTTCTCCGCCTTTCTTTTCGATAAAAAAAGTATCCTGCATTTCACGGGCAGGGTGATTTTCGGCAAAATTTAATGCCGTAAAATTATAAAAATCTGATTCTATTTCTGGACCGTCCGATACGTTAAAACCCATTTTTGCAAAGATTTCAATAATTCTGGCACGTACCAAAGTCAGGGGATGAACGGTTCCGTTTTCGTAGGGAATATTTGGAAGAGTCAAATCGAATTCAATGGCCACCGATGTATCCTGCGAAGATTCCATCAAGGCTTGAAACTCGTTGAACTTATTTTGAGCTAATTCTTTAAGAGCATTCAACGCTTGTCCAACGGCACGACGGTCTTCTTGGGGAACATTTTTTAATTCATCAAAAAGGTCGCCAATAACGCCTTTACGACCCACGTAGGCAATACGGAAAGTTTCGAGTTGTTCTTTGTTGTCAATTTGAAAATCAGCAATTTGCTGTTGTATTTCGGAAATTTTTGCTTGCATAACG
>JBBAKZ010000049.1:6616-8526 GCA_040403275.1 Arcicella sp.
TCTACCTAAATCAAAAAAGGTAAGCTAAATTATCAGCTTACCTTTTTAATTTACTTATTTCACTACAATTTTCTTCTTCAATAAAAATGCAGGAATGTTAATTGTTAAACCTTCTATGATTTCAATGTCTTTATTCCAGTCTTGCACAATCCATGAATCTAAATTATCATCAGCAATTAGAATCGTTTTAGTTGCTGTGTTTATCCAGACAACTCTTTCGACGCCAAAATCAAGTAATTTTCTAACTTTTTTATAAACGTAGGTATCAACTCCACCAAGGTCAGAAGTATCAGCAGTTACATCAACTTCAATGGCAATTTTAGCTGGCACATCTGCATAATGTTCATTAATATCACTTCCCGGCAATGTTTCTGTATCAAAAACCAAAATATCTCCTGCTAAATTATTGGATTTATCCAAGTGAATACCCGCTTCGTGACCAAGTACCGTAAAAAATTCTTGGTCCAAAAAATTAACCAATATTGCGGTTAAATACGTAACTATATAGCTTTGCAATTTACTGCTACCCATTATTTCTTCTGCTTGTTTTTTACCTGAAAGAACTTCTCTAAATCCTTTATAATAAATGGGTTGTCCATCCATTATTTCGTAAATGAGATAATCAGGCACGTTACGGGGCTTTGGGCGATGCCTCATAAACGGTGCAATTTTTGATGCAATCATCGTATTTATTATTTTGAAAATCAAAGATATAAATTTTCAATACAAAACCCAAGTATCCTTCGAACCTCCACCTTGCGAAGAATTTACCACCAATGAACCTTTGCGCAATGCGACCCGAGTTAATCCTCCAGGAATCACCTCAACGCCATTTCCGTAAAGAATGTAGGGACGCAAATCCACGTGACGACCTTCGGCATGGTCATTAATTAAACAAGGAACTCTTGAGAGTGAAATGGTAGGGTGGGCAATATAATTGCGGGGATTTGCCTTAATTCTTGCCTTAAAAATCTCTTGTTCTTCCTTTGTTGATTTGGGCCCAATCAACATGCCATAACCACCCGCTTCATTGGCTTCCTTAACCACTAATTTTTCAATATTTTCCAATACATATTTACAATCATCCTCTTCTCCGCAGATATAGGTTTCTACATTCGGAAGAATAGCATCTTCACCCAAATAATATTTTATAATTTTAGGGACGTATGCATAAATTACTTTATCATCCGCCACACCCGTTCCTGGGGCATTTGCTAAGGCGATTCTCCCTTTTTTATAGACGTCAAAAATGCCAGGAATTCCAATCATTGAACGTGGATTGAAGACGGTTGGGTCGAGGAAAGTATCATCAATTCTGCGATAAATCGAATCCACAATCTGAAATCCTTTAGTGGTACGCATTTTTACGTAACCATCGTGCACCACCAAATCACGAGCATCCACCAATTCTACGCCCATTTGTTGAGCCAAATAAGAATGCTCAAAATAGGCAGAATTATAAATTCCTGGCGTTAAAACACACACCGTTGGATTGGGTCTGCCAGAAATATGTTGCAACATTTGAAGCAATTTATTCGGATAATCAGAAATAGATTGCACACGAGTTTTAGCCAACACTTCTGGAAAAGTTCGCTTCAATAATTCCCGATTTTCTAGCATATACGACACGCCCGATGGACAACGAAGATTATCTTCCAAAACCATGAATTTACCATCATCTCCCCGAATCAAATCTGTCCCTGTAATATGAATATAGATACCTTTGGGTGGACGAATGCCTATACACGGACGAAGAAAATCTTTGGAAGTTTCAATTAATTCACGGGGAACGATACCATCTTTCAAAATCTTTTGGTCGTGATAAATATCATCCAAAAACATATTTAATGCTGTAATCCGTTGAATTAAACCCTTTTCTGTCTTTTTCCAGTCTTCGGCTTCAATAACTC
>JBBAKZ010000049.1:8536-12019 GCA_040403275.1 Arcicella sp.
TATACATTAAAGGTAATTCCCATGGCCATCAACGATCGTTCGGCGGCTTGATGACGGCGGACAAATTCCTCAATTTTAAGTTGTTCGGTTCGTTCTTTAAATGCCTCATAGCCCAAACGGACATTGCCATTTTCATCAAACATTTCATCGAAGAATCCTTCGGTCTCGTAATTGTCGTAACTAAAATTCATCGGTTTTAAATTTACATGTTTATCTAATTTAGTAGATTTGTAGTGTTTTACAAAATTTAAAATTTTGGTTATGTTTAATTTACATAAAATGAGTTCGAACACTTAACCTATTATCATAAAATATTTTATGCAAAACCCAACAAAATATGCTCAACAAATCAAGCAAAAAGCCCAAGAATTAGGCTTTGATTTTTGTGGTATTTCAAAAGCTGGATTCTTGGAAGAAGAAGCACCAAGATTAGAAAATTGGCTCAAAAATAATCAACAAGGCAAGATGCAATACATGGAAAATCATTTCGATAAACGCCTCGACCCTCGGTTATTGGTTGACGATGCAAAATCAGTGGTTTCCTTACTTTTTAATTATTATCCAGCCCATAAATTACCTGAAGGCGAAGAAGATATTAAGATTTCAAAATATGCCTACGGAACCGATTATCACTTTGTTGTAAAAGAAAAGCTAAAAGAATTATTGAGTTTTATTCATCAAGCAATTGGCGAAGTTGGCGGCAGGGCTTTTGTGGATTCTGCCCCCGTCATGGATAAAGTTTGGGCGAAAAAAAGCGGTTTAGGTTGGATTGGTAAACACTCAAATCTTATCAACAAACAGCAAGGAAGTTTCTTTTTTATTGCCGAATTAATCATTGATTTAGAATTAGAATATGACCATGAAATCAAGGATTATTGTGGCACTTGTACTCGTTGCATTGATGCTTGTCCGACGGATGCCATCGTTGAACCTTTTGTGGTAGACGGCTCAAAATGTGTCAGTTATTTTACGATTGAATTAAAAGAAAATATTCCGGTGGATGTAAGCGGACAATTTAAAAATTGGGCTTTTGGTTGTGATATTTGCCAAGACGTTTGTCCGTGGAATCGTTTTTCAAAACCCCATAAAGAGCCTCAATTTAATTTAAATCCTAATTTACAAACCTTTACAAACAACGATTGGGAAGAAATAACCGAAGAAGTTTTCAAAGAAATATTCAAAAAATCTCCTTTGAAACGGACAAAACTTGAGGGTTTGAAACGGAATATTTTATTTTTGAAGTAGAAAAGGTTTTCAACTACGACGCATAGTGATGTCAATCAACTAAATAAGTGACAGATTAGCCGATTTAACCACCCGAAAGTTTAAAACTTTCGGGAAGTTTAACCAATAAAGCATAAATTCCTAAACTGCACGATGTTGGGTTAGAAACCTGCCTTTAACAAAGCCTTGTTCAACTCAATGAACAAGGCTTCTTATAGGCTATTCTCAATATTAACTTGCAGGCAAAGCCTCTTCAGCTTCTTTATTAGCTTTCTCTAAATCTGCCGCTTTTCTATCTTCGTTTCTGGTGAATTCTTGATAAGTTGTCAATTGTTCAAAAGGTCTTGGACCAATCAAACGCTCTAAATCACTTTGAAAAAGAACTTCTTTTACTAATAGTTCTTGAGCCAAAATCTCCAATTTATCTTGTTTATCACTCAATAAAGCTCTTGTACGTTCATACGCCGAAGCAATGATTTTACGAGCTTCTTCGTCAATTTCACGAGCAGTCTGTTCTGAATACGGTTTGTTAAAATTATATCCATCACCACCTTTCGAATCATAGAACGAAACATTACCCAGTTTATCATTCATCCCGTAAACCGTTACCATGCTGTAAGCCAATTTGGTAATACGTTCCAAATCATTTTGTGCACCCGTTGAAATTTTTCCGAAAATAATATCTTCCGAAACTCTTCCGCCCAAGGTTACACACATTTCGTCAATCAATTGTTCGGTACGGTACAAAAATTGTTCTTTCGGTAAATATTGAGCGTAACCTAATGCCGCAACACCACGAGGTACAATCGTTACTTTTACCAAAGGATTTGCGTGTTCCAAGAACCAACCTGCCACCGCATGACCTGCTTCGTGATAAGCAACAATTTTCTTTTCTTCTGGTGAAATCAATTTATTTTTCTTCTCCAAACCACCAATGACTCTATCCATTGCCTCTTGGAAATCGTGCATGTCAACGGCCGTTTTATTACGACGTGCCGCAATTAAAGCCGCTTCATTACAAACGTTAGCAATTTCAGCCCCTGCAAAACCTGGTGTTTGAGCCGACAATTCTTTTGGATCAATATCAGCGGCTAATTTCAAAGGTTTTAAGTGTACTTTGAAAATCGCTTCACGACCAATAATATCTGGTTTATCAACCGAAATAGTTCTGTCAAAACGTCCTGGACGCAATAAAGCGGGGTCTAATACATCAGGACGGTTGGTTGCTGCCATGATAATAATACCAGAATCTGTTCCGAAACCATCCATTTCAACTAACAAAGAGTTTAAGGTATTTTCACGCTCATCGTTTGAACCTGGCATTGCACCCCGTCCACGAGAACGACCCACGGCGTCAATTTCGTCAATAAAAATAATACATGGAGCTTTTTCCTTAGCTTGCTTAAACAAATCACGTACACGAGCCGCACCCACACCCACAAACATTTCCACAAAATCTGAACCTGATAAGGAGAAAAAAGGAACACCCGCTTCACCCGCAACAGCTCGTGCCAAAAGGGTCTTACCGGTTCCCGGAGGTCCTACTAATAAAGCTCCCTTAGGAATTTTACCACCCAAATCCGTAAATTTTTTTGGTTGTTTCAAAAACTCAACAATTTCCTCGATTTCTTCTTTCGCTTCGTCAAGTCCTGCAACGTCCTTGAAAGTGGTTTTCACCTTTGCATCGCCATCAAACAAAGTTGCCTTTGAACGACCGATGTTAAAGATTTGTCCACCAGGGCCACCTGCTCCACCCATACGGAAGAACATAAAATAAATGGCTACGAAAAACAAGATAAAAAATCCTGGCCCCATCAAGAATTCTAAAATCCCGTAACGCTCTTCTGCGGTAGGGGTTACACGTTCTGGACGTGGAATATCTTTCTGTAATTCATTCAACTCTCTCACAAAATCATCAGAAGAGATAATTTCTTTCTCGAAATGTGGGCCTGCATTCTGATTCACAACCGCACTTGGTTGCTCGCTTAACTCTTGACGGTATTTGTCCAAAGATTCTGTTTTAAGGGTAATTTCTACAACCTCTTTTCCTTTCAGAATGGCCAGTTTAGAAACTTCTTTATTCAAAATCATTTGTTCATACTTTGATTGATCGATTTTAGGGAGGACATGAGTCTTGCTCAAAAAGTAAATGCTAATCAAAGCAATCACCAATCCTATTACTAACCAACCTTGAAAACCATTACCAGGGGTAGTCGAACGACGTTTCGGAAAGCCCTGTGGTTTGTTATCTTCACTATT
>JBBAKZ010000050.1:0-12006 GCA_040403275.1 Arcicella sp.
CATAATTACTTCATCAATGTAGCCTCTGTGCGCTGCACGATAAGGATTTGCAAATTTTTCGGTGTATTCATCCACCTTTTCTTGCAGTTTTTCGACAGGATTTTCTGCCGAAGCGATTTCTCTTTTGAAAATAATTTCTGCCGCTCCCTTTGCTCCCATCACCGCAATTTCTGCCGATGTCCGAGCATAATTCATATCGGCTCCGATGTGTTTGGAGTTCATTACGTCATACGCACCACCGTAGGCTTTGCGAGTAATAACCGTGATTCTTGGCACGGTTGCCTCACAGAAAGCGTACAATAATTTTGCTCCGTGCGTAATGATGCCACCCCATTCTTGATTAGTGCCCGGCATAAAACCTGGAACGTCCTCCAAAACCAATAATGGCACATTGAAACAATCGCAAAAACGAACAAAACGAGCTGCTTTTTGACTGGCTTGAATATCCAAAACACCCGCCATAACGGCTGGCTGATTTGCCACAATTCCGATACTCCGACCGCCCAAACGAGCGAATCCTACCACAATATTTTCGGCATAATTTTTATGAACTTCAAAAAAAGAATCTGCATCGGTCAGGATGTCAATTACTTCTTTCATATCATAAGGCTGATTGGGATTTTCTGGAATGATGGCATCCAAACTTTCTCTAACTTCGTTGCTTGGTTGGTAGGGCAAAAAAGGCGGTTGGTCTTCGCAATTTTGCGGAATGTAGGACAATAATTTCTTGATGTCGTTGATACAAGTAACTTCGTTGGCGCACGAAAAATGCGTTACGCCCGACTTAGTTGAATGCGTGGAAGCACCGCCCAATTCTTCGGAAGTTACCACCTCGTGCGTGACGGTTTTGACCACATTTGGACCCGTTACGAACATATAGGAAGTGTTTTCAACCATCATGATAAAATCCGTAATGGCTGGAGAATATACTGCTCCACCCGCACAAGGTCCCATAATGGCAGATATTTGAGGAATTACGCCCGATGCCAAAGTATTTTTATAGAAGATATCGGCATAACCTGCCAAGGACGTTACGCCCTCTTGGATTCTTGCCCCGCCCGAGTCGTTCAGACCGATTAATGGCGCTCCATTTTTCATAGCCAAATCCATTATTTTGCAGATTTTCTCGGCGTGGGTTTCGGATAATGCTCCGCCAAAAACCGTAAAATCTTGGGCAAAAACGTAAATTATTCTCCCGTTAACCGTTCCGTAGCCCGTTATGACTCCATCGCCCAAATAATATTCGTTATCCAAACCAAAATCTTTGCAACGGTGCATCACAAATTTGCCAATTTCCTCAAAACTGCCTTCGTCCAACAGTAACGTTACTCTTTCACGGGCGGTTAATTTACCCTTTTTGTGTTGAGCCGCAATTCTGATTTCTCCACCGCCAAGCAACGCTTCGGCATTTTTCTTTTCTAAAATATTGAATTTATCTTGGTTGGTTTTTACGTTCATGTGTTTTGTTTTGTTGGGAATCTAATAATGATTCAAAGATATGGGATGAGGGAAGTTTCTTTTGTTAAATTAGTATAGGTAGGATATTATTTCTATTTCAGTATTCTTTGGAGAAATCACCCATAATATGCTTAATTAATTCTCTTAATTCCATTTATTCTTCTATAAAAGAACTTAAAAATATTCTGTTACGGTTTTTCTGATTTTATTGTACAACTCAAAAGCCATTTCGAAATGCTTAGATGAGCCCATATATTTTCATAATTATTAATTTTACCGAGTTAGTTGGTTTCCTTTTTTGTTATTTATCTAATATATTTCCCAGAACAACGTGATTTAGACAAAAATACCCACATTCTCCTTAAAAACCAACAAAGCCAAGTTTGCCTATTTTGTGTAGGTAAACTTGGCTTTGTTAATGTTTTAGTTGTTTAATTTTAGACGATCTCCAAATTTTTATAATTCAGTTTTTGCTTTATATTTAGGTAACTTAATTCAACTTCTACCCTCCCAAATTTTCGGATTTCTACTGGTATGTAAAACTGCAAAAATCTTTACTGTAAGATTGTCTATTGTATAATGAACCATGAACGGGAATTTCTTAATGAGCATACAACGCACATCAGCGTATCTATTCGTATAGATTTCTGCGTCCATTTTCAAGGAGTTGATTTGTAATTTTGTTTGTTTCAGAAAACGAGAACCTAAGCCTTGCAATTGTTCATTATACCAATCCGTAACTTCTTGAATATCTGTCAAAGCCTCCTCATCAATTTGAACTTTGTATTTCATCATCAAGGATTTAATATTTTAGAAGCTTCATCCCAATCAAGCAACCTGCTCGGATTAGCCTTGCTTTTCTTTATTCTGCCTAAAACTATTTTTTGATGTTCTACAGGAATATCAAAATTTTCGTTCCAAATAAATTCATTCAACTTTACTTTTTCAGCAGGTGATAACTGTTTTACCACTTCAAGAAGTTGTTGAAAATTCAAGTTGACATTTAACTGTAAACTATTCATACCTTTTTTATTTATTACACAAATGTAAAAATTTCTTTAAGTGTTTTGCCCTTTTTTTCGCCTGATTCAATGGCTTTGACTTCTTTTAAACCTCTTTCAAGGCTTTTCATAAATAGATTAGTCTTCTCGTTTTCCTCAGTCAAAAGATGGATAAATTCTTTTTTTGATTTAGGTGGTAATGTCTTAAAAACCTCCAATAATGCTGATGCTGTTGTCATATTTTTTTGCATTTAATTGATACAAATATATTGAATTAACCTACACATTCAACAAATAATCCGTCAATTTTCCTTCCAAATCATTCAATGACATATTCCTAAAAATACCGCCATGATTGATAAAAGATATTTCTCCTTTTTCTTCCGAAACAACGATAATTGCGGCATCGGTTTGTTCGCTCATGCCAAAAGCTGCCCGATGTCTAAAACCCAAAGTGGGCGAAATGGTGCCACTTTCCGAAACGGGCAACATACATCTGGCCGCTGCTAAACGTCCTTCTCGGATGATTACGGCACCATCATGGAGAGGACTATTTTTATGGAAAATGCTCAATAACAACCGTTTAGAAACTTCCGAATCAATCACATCGCCCGATTCGATGTATTTTTTCAAGTCGTCTTCTCGCTCAATTACAATCAAGGCTCCCGTGTGGGTTGCGGCCATATTTTTGGTTGCTTCAATGATGGATTGAAGCGAAGTAATATTTTCTTTGGTTGTTTTTGGCGTGTAAAATTTCCTCAAAAAAGTATTTTCACGAATGGATGTCGAACGACCTAACATCATCAAAAAACGCCTAATTTCTTGTTGGAAAATTATCAATAATGCCAAAACTCCCACATTCATAAACTGTCCTAAAATGGCGGATAACAATTCCATTCCTAAAGCTTTGGCCACTAAATAGACAACGTAAATAAGGATATAACCAAAGAAAACTTTATTGGCAATACTCCCCTGAATCAGTTTATACACCTGATAAAGCAAGAATGCAACGAGTAAAATATCTAAAATATCAATCCAATCAATGGTTAAAAATCCTATTTGCATGTTTATGGCTTTAAGTTTTGAGTAATATTCTTTGATTTCTTTGTGTATATTTTTGTCAGTACGGCTTAGTCAAAAAAGACAAATAAATTCAGACTGAAATTCCTAAAATAATATTCGCATCCAAACATATTTTCTTAAAATACTCGGTTTTTGAAGGTTCACAAACGCCTGGAAAATCACCTTTCTTTCCTAACATATCCGTGATTACTTGAAAATGAAGATGTGGCGACCAATTTCCATTGATGGGATAATTCCCAAATTCGGCAATTTCATCGCCCGCTTCAATGTTTTTTCCTTCGTAAATACCATCGAGACATTCTACATTTAGATGTCCGTAGAGCGTATAAAATGTATTTCCCTCTAACATATGTTCCAAAATAATCGTTGGACCATAATCTCCAATATTGTCGTTGTTCGCAAAACTGTGAACTTTCCCTTGCATAGGGGCATAAACAGGCGTACCCGCTTTTGCCCAAACATCCACGCCCAAATGAATAGAACGAGGTTCGGCAAATTGTTGGAAATGCTTGGTAGTTCGATAAATATAACGATTTTCCAAGTAACCACCAACCGCACAGACGGCATTGGCTTCTATAATTTTCCGAGAAATGTATTCGTCCATCATTTCAACATTCAATAAATCCAAAAAATGGAGGTCCGTATTGTTTTCGGTTAGGTCAATGCGAAGAATTGTATCTTTCTGAAAATTAAAAGGTACGATTGGGTGGAATTTGTGGGTTTTGAGATTCATCTATTTTTATGAGGAAAATGTACCTTAGGCTTTAGCCTGTGTGATAAAATATTACATATAAAACAGACTAAAGCCTGTAGTACATTATGCCCAAACCTGCGTTCCTTCGGTGCAGTTTTTGCACATTTCAATTTCTGAACGGGACCTTACGAGTATTTTTCTGAATTTTTGGTAACTTTCGCCAAACCATAAGTCTTTAAAAGTTTGAACTTTCATGTCGCCCAAACGATAATGAGCATCTTTATCAAAACAACATGGCACCACCAAACCATCCCATGTAATCACGCATGAATGCCACATTTTCCAACAATGATTTACTAAATTATTCTTGATTTTATAGCTTCCATCTCGCTGTTTTGTGTAACGTGAATATTCATCAATTGTGGGAATTAAAGCTGAACCTTGCTTGTAATCATAAATTTGAGCGGTTTTTAACCCAACTTCATCAACGCCTAATTCTCGGGCCAATTCATGAACCTCCGCAATTTGATGTTGGTTCGGTTTTACAACTAAAAACTGAAAAACGATGTGCGGCGTAGCTGATTTTAATTCCTTTTTCCACTTCACAATGTTGCGAGTTCCTTCGATTACTTTTGCTAATTTACCCCCAACTCGGTATTGTTCATACGTTTCTTGGGAAGTGCCGTCAATGGAAATAATCAATCTATCCAAGCCCGACTCTACGGTTTTTTTAGCGTTGTCATCCGTCAAATAATGCGCATTCGTGGAGGTTGCGGTGTATATTTTTTTTTTAGCTGCGTAACCTACTAATTCCAAAAATTGTGGGTGCAAGTAAGGTTCACCTTGAAAATAAAAGATTAAATAAAGTAAGGTGTCGGCTAATTCATCAATGGTTCGTTTGAATAAATCACCCTCTAACATACCCGTTGGACGAGTGAAAGAACGCAACCCACTCGGGCATTCGGGGCAACGCAGATTACAAGAAGTGGTAGGTTCAAAGGAAATACTAAAGGGCAATCCCCATTGCGTAGGATTAGTAGTAATTTTGGCATGATAAAAACTAGAAAACACCTTCAAACCATTCCAAATTCGTTTTGGCGTTAGTTTTGAGGCAAAGTTTAGCGCATCTTTAAAGTTCCCTTTCATGTAAATTATTTTCAAAATATACTCGCAATATACCTTTAAACGCTTGAAAAGGCAAATCAGAAAAGATAGCGATTTGTTAAAGTCACCAATTTTGCCACTACTTTGAAAATCATTATAGAATACTACAAACATTTCAAGAAAAAATGGTAATTTTCAGTTGAAAAATGAAGCTCACGCAAAGTCGTCGGGAGACAAAAAAGAAAAAAATATTGAGTTGTCTTTTATTCAATTAAGGATGCAAAATTTACAGTAAAAATTCGATAATTTCTTTGGGTCTCAGCGACTTTACTTGAATCATACAAATTAAATCACAGACTCATGAACAATACCAGAAGAGATTTTATTAGAAAAATTAGTAGTACCTCGGCTCTCATTGTCGGTGGCATGGCCATTACTGATGCGTATGGAAAAACAATTACGTTAAAATCGGAAGCCAAAATTTCGGCCAACGATAAAATCAGAATTGCGCTGATTGGTTCAGGAATTATTGGTCATTACGATACCGATACTGCGCTAAAAGTGCCCGGTGTTGAGTTGGTTGCCGTTTGTGATTTATATACTGGGAGATTGGAAAGAGCTAAAGAAAAATGGGGAAAAGACCTTTTTACTACCCGTGATTATCGTGAAATATTAAACCGAAGCGACGTTGACGCCGTATTGGTTTGTACTTCCGACCATTGGCACGACCACATTTCAATTGATGCCATGAAGGCAGGAAAACACGTTTATTGCGAAAAACCAATGGTTCATCATATCAAAGAAGGGCAAGCCGTAATTGATACACAAAAGAAATCAGGAAAAGTTTTTCAAGTAGGTTCGCAAGTAGCCAGTTCTGTCTTGACCGCCGAAGCAAAAAAGATTTATGAATCTGGCGTAATAGGAGAATTATCTTATGTAGAAGCAACCAACGACCGCAGTTCTGCCAACGGTGCTTGGCAATATACCATCCCAACGGATGCCGATGCGCAAACCGTTGATTGGGATACCTACGTTGGCGATGCACCAAAAGTGCCGTTTGAAGCCCAAAGATTTTTCCGTTGGAGAAATTATAAAGACTATGGAACGGGGGTTGCGGGCGATTTATTTGTGCATCTTTTAACCAATTTACATACCATCACCAGCTCAATTGGACCTAATAAAATTTTTGCTTTGGGCGAATTAAACTATTGGAAAGATGGACGAGATGCCTACGATTTAGTAACTTCTTTGATGCAATATCCAGAAAGAAAAGAACATCCCGCTTTTCAGTTTTATACCCGTGTAAATTTGGCTGACGGCGGCACAGCTGGCTCACCCGCAAAATTAGTGGGAACGGAAGGAATCATTGAACTGGGATACGGAAGTATGAAAGTGAAAAGTTTCAAACGTCCAAAAGCACCCGAGTTTGGCGGTTATGATTCAGTCAATACTTTCTCGCAAGCGCAACAAGCAGAATCGACGAAAGCCTATAAAGCCTTATTTTCGGAGGAAGATAGAAAATGGAATTATGCCAAGGAAATAACTTTTAAAGTTCCTGAAGGATATGACGAGCGAAATGACCATTTTATTAACTTTTTTGAATCAATTCGCACGGGTAAAAAAGTGGCGGAAGATGCTACTTTTGGATTAAGAGCAGCAGCCCCTGCTTTGGCTTGTAATTTAAGCGCCGAGTTAGGAAAACCAGTACTTTGGGATGCCGAGAAGATGAAGTTGGTGTAAATAAAGTCGGGGTGAGAGTTTAATGTGCATTATTCTCTCCGTAAATTATAGAATGAAGAAAAAATAAAGCATAGTTAATTTTATAATTCTCCCAACCGTTTAAGGACTTGGGAGAATTAATTTTATTTTTAAGATTCTACAATCCTTTCAATAACCGCTCCAACGCATCCGAATCTTTTACCAATACTTCACGAGCCTTAGAACCTTCAAAAACACCTACAATTCCGGCGGCTTCTAATTGATCAATTAAGCGTCCAGCACGGTTATATCCTAATTTTAACCGTCTCTGTATCAGCGAAGTAGAACCTTGCTGATGCGTTACAATGAGTCTTGCGGCTTCATCAAAAAACTGGTCACGATTTTTAGGGTCAAAATCTGATTTATCATTTCCTGTACCTTCCGTATCCCCTTCAAATTCGGGCAACATATAGGCAGAATCGTAGCCTTGCTGATTTCCGATAAAATTACAAATATCATCCACTTCGGGTGTATCCACGAAAGCACATTGCAGACGGATAATCTCTGAACCCGTAGAAAGCAACATATCTCCCATCCCCACCAATTGGTCAGCTCCACCCGTGTCCAAAATTGTCCGAGAGTCAATTTTCGAAGTAACTTTAAACGATAAACGAGCGGGAAAATTCGCTTTAATTGTACCCGTAATTACATTCACCGATGGGCGTTGCGTTGCTACAACTAAGTGAATACCAATGGCACGTGCCAATTGCGCCAAACGAGCAATAGGTTGTTCAACTTCCTTTCCCGCAGTCATCATCAAATCCGCTAATTCATCAATCACCAATACGATATAAGGCATATAATAATGCCCTTTATCGGGATTCAGACGGCGATTTACAAATTTTACATTATATTCTTTCAAGTTTCGGCAACCCGCATCTTTCAATAAATTATATCGATTATCCATTTCCATACACAAGGAATTGAGCGTATTTACTACCTTTTTTGTATCGGTAATAATGGCCTCTGCTGAGTTTGGTAACATCGCTAAAAAGTGTCGTTCTATCTTATTGAAAAGCGTTAATTCTACTTTCTTCGGGTCAACCAACACAAATTTCAACTGCGATGGATGCTTTTTGTATAATAACGAAGTCAAAATCATATTCAACCCAACGGATTTTCCTTGTCCCGTTGCTCCAGCCATCAATAAGTGTGGCATTTTGGCAAGGTCCGTCATGAAGATTTCATTACTAATTGTTTTCCCCAAAACAATCGGTAAATCTGCGGTTGAACGTTGAAATTTCTCCGAGCCAATCATCATTCTAACAGGTACCATTTCACGGTTTTTATTCGGAACTTCAATACCAATGGTTCCTTTTCCTGGAATTGGTGCAATAATCCGAATTCCCAAGGCTGCCAATGACAGGGCAATATCGTCCTCTAAATTCTTAATTTTCGAGATTCTTACGCCCGCATCTGGAATAATTTCGTAAAGTGTAACCGTTGGTCCAATCGTAGCTTTTATGGAAGCAATTCCAATTCCGTAATTACCCAAAGTCTCCACAATTTTATCCGAATTGGCTTTTAATTCTTCCTGCGAAACGTTCGGTTTTCCTGTATCATATTCCTTCATTAAATCAACCGTTGGGAATTTATAATGCGGTAAATCAAGCAATGGGTCATACAAACCAAATTTTTTCAATAATTCTTCATTAACCGCATCGCTCTCACTCAAAATGATTGGCTCTTCTTCTTCCTCCTCAATGCGTTCAGGAATATCATCCACATTTTCAATAACCAATGATATTTCACCTTTCTCTGGTTTTTTATTTACCGGCGTAATAATGACTGGTGGGAGATAAGGACTAAAATTTTCTTCATCAAAATTATCAACGTGGTCAATCGTCAAATCTTCTAATTCCTCTTCATTTTCATTTGCCTCCTTTAAAATTTCGGGAACTCTTAAAATATTTTTACCACTTGAATCATAATTATTCTCAACAACGGGCTTTTCTTCTGCTTGCTCTGTGTCCTGATAAGTACCTGATTCATTGGCATTTAACTTCTCTGCTAACTTACCCATCGAATCAATTCCATAATAGTAAACGAAGAAAATTATCAACACGAACATAATTGCCAAAATGGAAGCCCAGCCAATTACGCTGTAAAGCGTTTGATTGATAAAATAGCCAATTCCACCGCAAACATTACTCAAAGTGGCCTCCGCATCAAGCATAAATACGAAAAAACCGAAGAAACAGCTAAACCAAAACAGATAGAACAACGACTGCCAAGTCAGGTTTTCGAGGTCCATCAATTCTTTTTTGAAGGTCAATTTGTATCCTGAAACAAAAATTACAGGTATCAACAAGAAGGCGGCCCAACCAAAGAGTTCAAAAATGAGAAAATGAGCCAATTTTGCCCCGTAAAACCCAAATGGATTGGCTGTTTTTTTTATTTTAACAGCCGTATTGGTTACTTCACTTTGATCAGCTTCGCCCGTAAAAAGATGTGAAAAGAAAGAAATAAACAAAAAAATTGCGATGAACATAAATAAAATACCAGCAATAAATTTGAATTGTTCGCTCTGAGAAAAATTCTTAAAATTAAAGTCTAAGGAAAATTGTTTGCCTTGCTTTCGTTCTTTCGGGCGGTCAGGGTTTTTAGGGATATTTTTTGCCATAGTAAGGATTATTCACAAAGTAATATAAATCAAGTAATTTGCTATTTACCAAAGTTCGCAAATTTGGAGGTGTTTTGCGAGAAAATTGCAAAAAATATACTTAGAGTTCAGTGATAGAACACGGATTGAAGAAATTAATCAAGAATTAATTCGTTTTTATCCATGTCCAATTCATAAAATCATTTCTTCAAAATAATTTTTTCCGTCTTTTTCAAGTTACCATCAACTGATATTTTCAGAAAATAAATACCCTCATTTTGAGCGGTTAAATCGAAGGTAATTTCTTGATTAGTTTGGGTGTTTTTTTGTGCATAAATTCTTCTACCAGCGATATTAAAAAGTTCATAATCGCCAATTGAAGGGTTTTTTATGGATAAATATCGGTTCGTTGGGTTTGGTAAAACCACCAAATCGATGGGTTCTTCGTTGGCAGTAACAATAAATTTTGAGGTATTTTTCAACCATCGCAATCCTCCCGTATTTGTGCCAATCATTAAATCTGGAATTTGGTCATTGTTCAAATCAGCAACTGACACATTCAATCCTCCGCCTACTTGAATAGAAGCATATTTACCTGTTAAGTCATCAAAAATATTGGAGCTATCGGCCACCATTTTGAGGGGATTTTGTTCGATTATATTTTTGTAAATTTTCAAATATCCGCTTCTATTTCCCATGATTAACTCTTCTTTTCCATCGCCATTCAAATCGGCGGCTGCCAGCGATATATTGCCTGAAATATAATCAGATGTAATTCCACCAAACTCCTCATTTTCAAGCGAATAGCTGGGCGATTTTACCGTTCCCGTATTCTTGTAATATTCCAATCTTCCACTTCCCTTTCCGATGAAAAGGTCTTTTAAACCATCTTTATTCATATCAAAAAATAAAGGAGAATCCCCATTTGATAACGATTGAATTGGGGATAAAATCACACTTTCGGATAATTTCAAATCAAAAGCTTTTCCTTTCGGTGACTTATTGGGTAAATATCGAATAGAAACGCCCGTAAATGAATTTGAAATAAACCCAAAATCCTCAACGCCATCGGCATTCATATCCGTAATAAAAGGTTTTATGTCAAATAATTGAAGACTTTTGCTAATACCCAAAAAGTCGGAATTAGTAAGTTCAAATGTGTTATTTCCCTTATTTTCAAATAAATAAATGTTTGCTCGGTAGCCATTTTCACCCCGATTTCCGGCATTTCCGACTAATAAATCTTGGTCGCCATCGCCATCAATATCCGCAAAAATGGGTGCCGAATTTTCCCCTAAATCTACCATCGTATTTTGCAAAATATTTTTCTGAATAAAGCTAAAATCGGGTTTGTCATCTTTTCCCTTATTTTTATAGAACCACACCGAATTCTGGTAATCAACGGTTTGTAGAGCGTTGTCATAACCATTAGGAGAGGTTATCAAATCTCTAATCCCATCGAAATCTAAATCTTCGTAATAAATAGCAGGGAAAACGGGAAAATTAACGGGATAAATATCGGGATAATTATAATTTCCGCTATTAAATTTAGCTTGATTTACGGTACCCGTATTTAGTAACGATGCAACCCTATTTTGCGTAACGTGACCGTATAAAACATCTTTCAAACCGTCGCCATTCAAATCTAATAAGAGTAATGAATTTCCAGCGTGTAAAACCTTGGCACTACTACTTTTAGGGAAGGGATTTTCTAAAGGTTGAGGATTTTCACCACAGGGTTGATTAAAGACCATATCATCAAAATGTTCCTTTAAAAAACCACCCCAACAATCTCCTACTCGCTTGAATTCTAACACCTTAGCATTTTTATAATTTTCAAAACTATAGTTTTTATGAAATGCCGTAAAGTTGCCAGAAGGGTCAAAAACGATAATATCCAAATCGCCATCGTTATCAATATCAGCAATGGCGGGAATATCCGTTGAACTCATATACAAGTTCAATTTTCCAGAATATCCCGTACTAAAAATAGGATCTGCAATCAGTTTGAAAGATAAATTATTGGTACTTGTATTCTGATATACTTTTATACCACTTGAGGTAAATGTGAAAATATCTTTTTTTCCATCGAGGTTATAATCTCTTAATAAAATCCAATTAGATATTTTTGGGAATGCCGTTTCATATTGAGGGGAATGTTGCCAAAAAAACTTTCCCGTATTATCCTTTTGAGCCAAAAAAGTATAAAGCTTATTAGCCGTCCTATCAAAAACTACCAAATCTTCAATGCCATCGTTATCTAATTGGCAAGTTGAAAATTGTGGTGCATTCAGTCCTCCCGAAAA
>JBBAKZ010000051.1:0-11821 GCA_040403275.1 Arcicella sp.
AAGGCCGAAACTTGTAAGCCACGAAGCGTTCCACAGTCAGTTTCGTTGATAATAACGTCTTGCGCAACATCATGCAAACGACGTGTTAAGTAACCCGCATCGGCAGTTTTCAAGGCAGTATCGGCAAGACCCTTACGAGCACCGTGCGTTGAGATAAAGTATTCAAGTACGTCTAGACCTTCCTTAAAGTTAGAAAGAATTGGGTTTTCGATGATTTCACCTACCGAACCTTGTAAGTTCTTTTGAGGCTTTGCCATCAAACCACGCATACCACCTAATTGACGAATTTGCTCACGAGAACCACGGGCTCCGGAGTGCATCATCATAAAGATAGCGTTGAATCCTTGCTTATCATTCTCCATTTGAGTCATCAAGGTGTCCGTAATTTTCTTGTTTACCGATGTCCAGATATCAATAACTGCATTGTAACGCTCATTATCGGTAATTAAACCCATCAAATAGTTTTCTGTCACCGAGGCAACATCCGCTTTAGCTTTGGTAACAAGCCCAGCTTTTTCTTCGGGAACGATTATGTCGCCAAGACCCATCGAAAGACCGCCTTTAAATGCCATTTGGAAACCTAATTCCTTAATATCATCCAAGAATCTGGCCGTACGTGCAACACCTGAAATTTTAAATACTTGAGAAATAATTTGTTGTAATTTCTTTTTCGTTAAAAGCTCATTGATGTAACCAACTTCCTCTGGTACACAAAGATTGAACAAAATACGACCTGCAACGGTCTCAACCATTTCTGATTTCAACGTTCCATCTTCTTGACGAACTTTTGCTTTCACGGTGATATTAGCGTGTTTCGATACAACACCTTCGTTCATTCCGATAACAACTTCCTCAAAACCATAGAACTTCATCCCCTCGCCTTTCACTTCATATTCTGGTGTATGTCTACGTCCTTTCGTTACGTAATATAAACCAAGAACCATGTCCTGTGAAGGTACCGTTATTGGTGCTCCGTTGGCGGGGTTCAAAATATTATGAGAACCTAACATCAATAAAGAGGCTTCCAAAATTGCTTCTTGTCCCAATGGAACGTGAACAGCCATTTGGTCACCATCAAAATCGGCGTTGAAGGCCGTACAAGTTAACGGGTGCAATTGAATAGCTTTTCCTTCAATCAATTTTGGTTGGAAAGCCTGAATCCCTAAACGGTGAAGTGTTGGAGCACGGTTTAAAAGAACTGGATGTCCTTTCATTACATTTTCCAAAATATCCCACACCACTGGGTCTTTTCTATCAACAATTTTCTTGGCGGATTTCACCGTTTTCACGATTCCACGCTCAATCAATTTTCTGATAACGAATGGCTTGAATAATTCCGCTGCCATATCTTTTGGCAAACCACATTCATGCAATTTCAATTCTGGTCCAACCACAATTACCGAACGACCTGAATAATCGACACGTTTACCCAATAAGTTCTGACGGAAACGACCTTGCTTTCCTTTCAACATATCTGAAAGTGATTTCAAGGCACGGTTACCTTCCGAACGTACCGCATTTACTTTACGTGAATTATCGAATAATGAATCTACGGCTTCTTGCAACATACGTTTTTCGTTACGTAAGATTACTTCTGGGGCTTTGATTTCGATAAGACGCTTCAAGCGGTTGTTACGAATAATTACACGACGGTATAAATCGTTCAAATCTGAAGTCGCAAAACGACCGCCATCTAAAGGCACAAGTGGACGTAATTCTGGTGGAATTACGGGTACCATTTTGATAATCATCCATTCAGGACGGTTTTCAATACGAGTACCTGCCTCACGGAATGCTTCGACAACCTTCAAACGTTTTAAAGCTTCTGCCTTACGTTGTTGTGAAGTATCGTTAGCTGCTGAGTGACGTAAATCATAAGATAAATTGTCCAATTCTGTACGTTCCAACAACATATTCAACGCATCAGCACCCATCTTAGCGATAAATTTCTGAGGGTCTTCATCTGGCAATAATTGGTTCTCACGAGGCAATTTGTCGATAATGTCCAAATATTCGTCTTCCGTTAAGAAGTCCATTTTGTTCACTCCGTCTTCTGCCTTCACACCAGTTTGAACTACTACGTATCTTTCGTAATAGATAACTTGGTCGAGTTTTTTAGTAGAAAGTCCCAACAAATAACCAATTTTGTTAGGCAAACTACGGAAGTACCAGATATGAGCAACCGGCACAACAAGTTCGATGTGTCCCATACGCTCACGACGTACTTTTTTCTCGGTAACTTCTACTCCACAACGGTCGCAGATGATACCTTTGTAACGAATACGTTTGTATTTGCCACAATGACATTCCCAGTCTTTGGTTGGTCCAAAAATTCTTTCACAGAACAAACCGCCCATTTCAGGCTTGTAAGTACGGTAATTGATTGTTTCGGGTTGAGTAACCTCCCCATGCGAACCTTCGAGAATTGACTCGGGTGATGCCAAGGAAATCGTTACTTTCTGGAATTCACTATTTATTTTTCTATTTTTCTTGAATGACATTTTCTGTATGTTTTTTTTGTGAAAATGGTTCTAATTTTTCCAACTGGAAAGTTTAATCTTCTTCTAACATTTTATCAGGGTCTCTGTAAGTATAAAAGATTGTAATGAGGTCAATAGCATCATACATTTCCATGACTCTATAAACAATTTTATAATCACCTTCAATCAGACATCTCAATTCTCGATAGGTCTCAACTCCTTCGGGTGTTTCTTCCACCTTTCCCAATTGAGGATTTTTCTTCAATAAACGAATACTGTCTAAAATACTTTGAGTAATATTTTTTGCGACTTTAACAGATACTTTTTCCGCATAATACTCATAGACCTGTTTTAGCCTACTTTTGGCTAATGACGACCATATTATTTTCATTACCAACTTTTCATTTCTTCTTCAACTTCTTCCATCGTATATACTCGACCGGCGTTAAGGTCTTCAATACCTGCCTTTATTTCTCTTGCTCGCTGTTCTTTGGTCATTGGATCCATGATGGTTGCCCAACGATTTTGACGTTGCTTGATAAATACTGACACTGCTTCGACAAGTTCTTCGTCTTGTTCGATAGCAAGCCATTCGTGCATTTCTAAACGAATAGCTTGGGATTTTGAACTCATGGTTGTCATAATATTATATTTTAGGAAATTTGATAAAATATTAGAAACAAATCTTACTCCAAAGTAATTTCCAAAGCTAAACCTCTCAATTCATGAATCAATACGTTGAATGATTCTGGAATACCTGGTTTTGGCATGGCTTCACCTTTCACAATGGCTTCGTAGGCTTTCGCTCTACCGATTACATCATCAGATTTTACCGTTAAGATTTCTTGCAAGATATTAGCTGCACCAAAGGCTTCTAATGCCCAAACTTCCATCTCTCCAAAACGCTGTCCACCGAATTGGGCTTTACCTCCCAATGGTTGCTGAGTGATTAATGAGTACGGTCCGATTGAACGGGCGTGCATCTTATCATCAACTAAGTGACCAAGTTTCAACATATAGATAATACCAACTGTAATTGGTTGGTCAAACACTTCGCCCGTCAAACCATTGTATAGATAAGTACGTCCCCATGCTGGAAGACCGGCTTCTTCTAATTCTTTGGCTACTTCAGTTGAGGTTGCTCCGTCGAAAATTGGTGTCGCATATTTACGACCTAATTTCTGACCAGCCCATGCCAATACAGTTTCATAAATCTGTCCAATGTTCATACGTGAAGGTACACCCAGTGGGTTCAACACAATATCCATTGTTGTTCCGTCTTCAGCAAATGGCATGTCTTCATCACGTACAATACGGGCAACAACGCCTTTATTACCGTGACGACCCGCCATCTTATCCCCTACTTTTAACTTGCGTTTTTTGGCAATATATACTTTGGCAAGTTTAACAATACCCGCTGGAAGTTCATCTCCTACTTCCAAAACAAACTTCTCACGCTTATAGCGACCTACTCCTTCGTTACGACGAACGTTGTAGTTTTTCACCATTTGCAATAATAAAACGTTTGTTTCTGCATCGTCCGTAGCGTTTTCTAAAACTAAGTCAGCAATTAAGTTGGCTTCTTCTGGAACGCTGTATGAACTATCATCACGGTAAAGATTTTTAGCTGGGAATAATGACTCCTCGATGTTACGAGCCGTCAATTTTGTTCCTTCTTCAATAATTACCGTTCCAAATTTGTGTTTGATACCACCCGAAACTCTTCCGTCTAACAATTCAATAATTTTACCAATCATCTTTGCACGGATAGCCGTCAAGTCTTTTGATAGTTGTTTTGCTAAGCCTGCAATTTCTTTTTTGGCTTTTTCACGTTCGTCTTTATCTTTCTTTGGACGGCTGAAAAGTTTAGTATCAATAACGACACCTTTCAATGATGGAGGTGCTTTTTTGGAAGCATCTTTTACATCACCTGCCTTATCTCCGAAGATGGCACGAAGCAGTTTCTCTTCTGGTGTTGGGTCAGACTCTCCTTTTGGTGTAATCTTACCAATCAAAATATCGCCTTCTTTCACATCAGATCCCACACGAATCACACCACTTTCATCCAAATTCTTCACCGTTTCTTCGGCTACGTTTGGAATCTCTGCGGTCAATTCTTCTTCTCCACGTTTTGTATCACGTACTTCCAATTCAAATTCTTCAATGTGAATAGAAGTGAAAATATCGTCACGAACAACTCTCTCTGAAATTACAATCGCATCCTCAAAGTTGTATCCCTGCCAAGGCATGAAGGCAACTTTCATGTTACGTCCCAAAGCTAATTCGCCTTGTTGTGTAGCATATCCTTCGCAAAGTGCTTGTCCTTTATTCACACGCTGTCCTTTACGAACGATTGGTTTCAAGTTAATCGTTGTATCCTGATTCGTACGACGGAATTTAATTAATTTATACTCCTTCGTATCTCCTTCAAAACTAATCAAATACTCATTTGGCGTCATATCGTATTTAACTACGATTTTGATAGAATCCACGTATTCAATTACGCCGTCTGCTTCGGCAACTATCAATGTACGTGAGTCAAGTGCAACACTTGCCTCTAAACCAGTTCCCACAATGGGAGCTTCTGGACGTAATAATGGCACTGCTTGGCGTTGCATGTTTGAACCCATCAAAGCACGGTTGGCATCATCGTGTTCCAAGAAAGGAATTAACGAAGCCGCTACCGATACAATCTGATTAGGCGCAATATCCATTAATTGCGCATTGTTTGGGTCAACCAGTGGAAAGTCACCTTCAAAACGAGCTTTTACAAGGTCAGAGATAAATACACCATTTTCATCATAACGAGCATTCGCCTGTACGATGTTTTTGCCATCTTCTTCTTCTGCGGTAAAAAACGTAATTTCATCCACTTTAACTTTACCATTTTCGATGGTACGGTAAGGTGTTTCGATGAAGCCCATTCCATTAATTTTGGCATGAACGCAAAGTGATGAAATCAAACCAATATTTGGACCCTCGGGGGTTTCAATGGTACACAAACGACCGTAGTGCGTATAGTGAACATCTCGAACCTCAAAACCGGCACGCTCACGAGAAAGACCACCAGGCCCAAGTGCCGAAAGACGACGCTTGTGCGTAATCTCCGCCAATGGATTGGTTTGATCCATAAACTGTGAAAGCTGATTTGTACCAAAGAATGAATTAATTACTGACGATAACGTACGGGCATTAATCAAATCAACTGGCTTAAAGTCTTCGTTATCACGAACGTTCATACGTTCTTTGATTGTACGAGCCATACGAGCCAAACCTACCCCAAATTGTGAATATAATTGCTCACCAACGGTACGAACACGACGGTTCGACAAGTGGTCAATATCATCAACTAAAGCTTTTGAATTAATAAGTCCGATTAAGTATTTAACGATTGAGATAATATCTGTTTTCGTTAAAACCTTCGTTCCCATCGGAATATCATGTCCTAATTTCTTGTTGATTCTGTAACGACCAACTTCACCTAAGTCATAACGTTTATCAGAGAAAAACAAGTTTTGGATAATATCACGGGCAGTTTGTTCATCGGGTGCTTCGGTATTACGCAACTGACGGTAAATCTGCTCAACGGCTTCTTTTTCTGAGTTTGATGAATCTTTTTGTAAAGTATTATAAATGATGTTGTAATCATTCACGTTCATGTCTTCTTTGTGAAGAATGATTGTGTCTAAACCAGCATCTATAATGGTATCAATATCCTCAGCCGAAATAGTTGAATCACGTTCCATGACAACTTCGTTACGGTCGATTGAAACAACTTCACCCGTATCTTCATCCACAAAATCTTCTTGCCAAGTTCTTAAAACCCTTGCTGCTAAACGACGACCCACGGCTTTATTCAAATTTGGTCTATCCGCTTTAATTTCTTCCGAAAGACCAAATAAATCCAAGATGTCTTTATCTGAACCATATCCAATCGCACGCAAAAGTGTGGTTACAGGAAACTTTTTCTTACGGTCAATGTAAGCATACATAACGCTGTTCACGTCGGTTGCAAATTCAATCCAAGAACCTTTGAATGGAATAATACGAGCCGAATACAATTTCGTTCCGTTGGTATGGCGACTCTGTGAGAAGAATACCCCTGGCGAACGGTGTAATTGTGAAACGATTACACGCTCCGCACCATTGATTACGAACGAACCACGGTTGGTCATGTAAGGGATGTTTCCTAAGAATACTTCCTGCTCGATAGTCTCGAAATCTTCGTTGTCGGTATCGTTGCAGATCAGGCGTAACTTTGCTTTTAAAGGCACTGAATACGTCAATCCACGGTCGATACACTCATCAACTGAGTATTTCGGAGGGTCCACAGAGTAATCGATAAAGTGAAGGATAAAGTTTTCACGAGAATCCGCAATCGGGAAATTCTCTGCAAATACTTTAAATAAACCTTCATCTGTACGACTTTCGGCTGCGGTTTCCAACTGGAAGAAATCCTGAAACGATTTTACTTGAATATCCAAGAAATCAGGATATTTTAGTAAATTTTTGACTTTGGCAAAACTAATTCTGCCTGTTGATGTCATCTGTGTCAAGGCTTTTTACTGTTTTGAAGTTGATTTAATGAGCGAATAAGTGATTGAGCGAATGAGCGAATAGTTTTAAACATTCTATCATTAATTCATATTAAACATTCTATCATCGAAAAAAAATGGGGCAAAACGCCCAAAAAAATGGAGCCTCGTAGAAGTGAGTGATTCATTTCCCTATGCGACTTTCCTACGAAAAAAAGTGCGTGTTTCGGAAATGAATACTGGATAAACCGATTTGAGTTATAAAAGGTTTCAAATCAGCCTGCAAAAATACTAGTTTTTTGTTGATAATCAAGGGGTTGTGTATAAAAAATTCTTAAACACAAAAAATCCCCGCAAAATCAAAATTTTGTGGGGATTTTTAAAAGTACTAAATATCATTCACTAAGCCTTTTTCACTTTCTTCTTTGGCGCTAATGAAGTAATCCATTCCGCAATTTTCGTCGCATCTTCCGCTGGAACTTTCAATGCAGCCATTGGTGGGTAACCAGGCCAGTTTGAAGGCTTCGGCGCAGCAATCAATTCAAGAATTCTTGCAGTTGTGTATTTTCTTTTAGCTACTTCTGTATAAGCTGGACCCACTAATCTGGTATCCACTTTATGGCAGGCCGTACAAGTATATTTTGACATCAATGGCTTGATATCTTCTGGGAAATCTAAAATTGAGTTTCTAGAAACTTGAATTATAATGGAAAGACAAAATAACTATTTTAATATTGATATTCTATCATTGTTTACATCTATTTTCGATAGAACGACATTTTTAAAGTCTTATTTCAAGGTTGCTTGTTAATGTTTTGTTAATTGGCTCGATAAGCATCCACCGAATCTCTTACGCTTCCGTGCTTTTGTAAAAGAGCTTCTGCTTCTTCTCTTTCGATGCCCAATTCTTTCATCACCATATTTTCAGCTCGAACGATTAATTTATTGTTGCTTAGTTGCATATCTACCATCGTATTTCCACGAACTCTCCCCAATTGAATCATTACGGAAGTAGAAATCATATTCAAAATCAATTTCTGAGCCGTTCCTGATTTCATACGGGTGCTACCCGTTACAAACTCTGGCCCTGGAATTGCCTCAATTGGATATTCGGCCGCCTGTGAAATTTCACTGGCTTGGTTGCACGAAATTGAACCGGTCAATAAACCATTTTCACGAGCTTTATTTAATCCTCCAATCACGTAGGGAGTTCTTCCAGATGCGGCGATTCCTACAACGGTGTCTAACTCATTGACATCATAAATCAGTAAATCTTGCCAAGCTTGTTCAATATCGTCTTCAGCATTTTCTACGGCTTTTCTGATAGCACCGTCTCCACCAGCAATTAACCCAACCACCATATCAAAAGGAACCCCAAATGTTGGTGGGCATTCAGAGGCATCCACTACGCCTAAACGTCCGCTCGTTCCCGCACCTATATAAAACAACCTTCCACCCTCTTTCATTCTTGGAACTATCTGGTTTACAAGCGCTCCTATTTGTGGAATTGCCTTTTCAACAGCATAAGGTACGGTTTTGTCTTCATTATTGATTCCCTCCAAAATCTCTTTTACCGACATTTTATCCAAATTATCGTAATGCGAGGTTTCTTCAGTAGTAAGTAAGTCTAAATTAATTTCAGCCATGAGGTCAATGAGAGAATGAGTTAATGAGTGAGTGATTATAATACAACAAATTTAAGTAATTGATTTTAAAAACCATTCTATCAGTCTGTCATTCACTCACTCTATCATTGGAATTATTACTCCGAATAGTATTTAAAAAACAAAGGGATTGTTTCAATGCCTTTATAAAAATTGAATAATCCAAAATGTTCGTTAGGTGAATGAATCGCATCAGAATCAAGTCCAAAACCCATTAAAATCGTTTTTAAGCCTAATTCTTTTTCAAACAAAGCCACAATTGGAATACTTCCTCCGCCACGAGTGGGCACTGGTTTTTTTCCAAATGATTCTTCCATGGCACGTTCGGCAGCACGATATTCTTTCGAATCGGTGGGCGTAACGTAAGGTTCACCTCCGTGATGTGGGCGTACTTTCACGGTTACCCCAGCGGGAGCAATTGATTCGAAATGTTCGGTAAACATGGCCGTTATTTTGTCAGATTGCTGATTTGGCACTAAACGCATCGAAATTTTTGCCGATGCTTTTGAAGGTAAAACCGTTTTGGCTCCTTCGCCAATGTAGCCACCCCAAATGCCGTTTACATCAAGGGTTGGACGAATGGAAGCACGTTCGATGGTTGAATATCCATTTTCACCTCTTACTTCATTAATTGCCAAATCTTCTTTATACGCTTCCAAACTAAATGGCGTCAAAGCCATGGCTGCTCTTTCGGCAGGGCTTAATTCCAAGACATCATCATAAAAATTAGGTATCGTAATGTGATTGTTTTCATCGTGTAATGAAGCAATCATCTTACTCAAAACGTTAATTGGATTTGCCACAGCACCGCCATAAACGCCAGAATGCAAATCTCGATTGGCACCAGTGACTTCGACTTCCAAATAACTCAAACCACGCAAACCAACGTCAATTGATGGAATATCGTTGGCAACAATGGCAGTATCTGAAATCAAAATAACATCCGCTTTCAGTTTTTCTTTATTGGCTTTTACAAATATTCCCAAATTATCAGAACCAACTTCTTCTTCACCCTCAATCATAAATTTGACATTGCAAGGTAAGGAATCTGTGGCCATCATGGTTTCGAATGCCTTGATGTGCATATAAACTTGCCCTTTATCATCGCAAGCACCACGAGCGTAGATTTTTTCGTCTTTTACAATCGGTTCAAATGGGGGAGAGTCCCAAAGATTTAGTGGGTCGGCAGGTTGTACGTCATAATGCCCATAAACTAAAATAGTTGGTAATGATTTGTCGATCATTTTCTCTCCATAAACAATTGGATGGCCCGCAGTTTCATTGATTTCACCGATATCAGCACCCGCTGATTTGAGTTTTTCACAAATGAATTCTGCCGCAAGACGAACGTCGGCTTTATATTTACTATCAGCACTTACCGATGGAATTCTCAATAATTCGAGCAGTTCCGAAAGAAAACGGTCTTTATGTTGTTGGATATAATTTTGCATATTTTGTTGATTTGAGTGATGAGCCCTGAGCTATACGTTTTGAGATTTGCCATAACGGGAATTATTGTGGCTCAATCCTGAAATTTATAGCTATTTTTCCACAAAAGTAAAAAATGAAGAACCAAAAATCAGAAAAACTGACCTTTAATTCTTCATTTTTTATGGATACGTAAAACATCCCATCAAAATCTATGTTTCTTGATGTACTCAATGTGGTTACATAATCATACACTTTTCAATTCCCCTATGTTCCCTGTTGTTCTTTATGTGGTGGAAATTACAAGGCCTGGTTTTTACGAAGGAACATTTTATTTTCTTGTCCTTTGAACAATTTAACAATATTCTTGCGATGCGTGATTACTATCATGCCAAAAAGCAAAAATCCAAAGACAATCACTAAAGTATTTTCTGGCCCAAAAGTCTTTAACAATAATAAAATTGGGAAAGACAAAGAAGCGATAATTGCCCCCAACGAAACGTAATGAAAAGAGATAAATACCAAAAAGAAAATAACCATACAAACCAACGCTGCTTCTGGATGCACCGACATCACCATGCCTAATAATGTTGCTACGCCTTTACCACCTTTGAAATTAGAAAATACAGGAAAAATATGCCCAAACACTGCCGCAAAGCCAAGTAGTAATTTTAGATTCTGACAATCAGCCCAATCAATAATATGTATGTAATAAAGCATCAGCGCAATGGAAGTAGCAATCCAGCCTTTTATGGCATCAATTAATAAAACAATCGTACCTGCTCGCTTTCCTAAAACCCTAAATGTATTGGTAGCGCCCGCATTTCCACTGCCATGTTTTCTAACATCAACCCCAAAATAAGCTTCCCCATACCAAATCGCAGTTGGAATTGAACCAAGTAAATATGCTGCAATTGAGCAAGCAACTATTAAAATAATTAATGACATTGAGTAGGGAATAATTTATAAAAACGGCTTATTAACAATTATGTAGTAGAGATTTATCGAACCTAGTAAACAAAAGTAAAGTAAACTTTTTTTAAAACAAGCAGTCCCTAAAAAGTTCTTTAAATTGTACAAAAACGCTCTTTTAAATGTTTAATTTTACCAAAAATACTTGAATATTTACCACTATTACCCCAATGAATTCAAGGCAAATATTATTTTGGCAAGAAATTCGTTAAAGTAAAGTTAAATCAATCGTCATTTAATTCAAAGCGTATCAACCATGAAAACAACCTTAGCAGTACTACTTTCAATTACCTTTTTCATCACTAAAGCTACAACAGAAACCTTAACCATTAGCGGCGCTTGGCAAAGTAAGGATGATTCGGGCAATACAATTACCATGATTTGTTCAGATAAATATCTCATGTTTGCCGTTTATGATTTATCACAAAAAAAATATTTAAAATCAGGCGGCGGAAAGTATGAATTATCAGTAGTGGCAGGTAAAAATATCCTTTCATATACACGTGATTTCAATACGGAAGACTCTACGGTTGTTGGGTTGACTGTGGCTAATTTTTATACTGTCGATAAAAATGAATTAATGTTTTCAGAAGGGCCATTGGCTGGCAATTGGAAACGAATTGATGAATCAAAATTGCCAAAAACTATGAATGCTACGTGGATAATCAGCGCCCGAGAAGGCGCTGACTTCAAGCTGCAAACCATTTTGAAAGGCTCAAGAAAAACACTCAAAATTCTATCG
>JBBAKZ010000052.1:0-11648 GCA_040403275.1 Arcicella sp.
CCGAATGGACAGAAAAAGACGATTGGAAAGATGAATTTAAATTAGATTAAAATTTACTTCAACTAGTATATGCTGAATCTAATAATTTTAGGAAAAAATTAAGACTAAAACGAACCAAACCAAGATAATAATTAGATTTTTTCATGAATCATCCGTCAACCATTCAAGAAGAAGATAGTAAAAAAAGTGAACATATTCCTCAATTGGATGGTGTACGTGCTATTGCCATAAGCCTCGTACTAATTTTTCACTGGTTTCCACAAAATTCTTTTATTAATAGCATTCCTAATGGATCAATAGGCGTTACTTTATTTTTTGTTTTAAGTGGTTTTTTAATAACTAATATTTTGTTAAAAAATAGATTATCCACTCAGAAAAAAATGAATACATACAAAATATTCTTAATTAGGCGAGCTTTACGTATTTTCCCAATCTATTTCCTGATTTTATTTATAGTCTCAATATTACCATACATAGAAATAGCCCCCAAGATTGTCACCGATTTTTATACAAACCCAATTTATTATTGGACTTACACTTATAATCATTTATTAGAAAAAACCAATAATTGGGAGGATATGTTATCCCCATTTTGGACTTTGGCAGTAGAAGAACAATTTTACGTATTTTGGGCAATCATAATCTTATTAATTCCCAAACACAAGCAAATAGAGTATTTTCTTTGGATAACAATTATTTTTGGAATTATTGCTAGGTACTTTTTTATCTACTTAGATAATGGTTCAGGCTTATTGACAATCACTTGTATAGATACTTTTGCTTGGGGAGGCATTTTAGCATTTTATGGGTTTAATGAAAGCATAAAACGATTGCCGAAAATTGTGTATTTTTTTACACCCATAGCTTTATTCGTGTTTTTTTATGTTATTTTCACAGCAAATAATGATGCTAATATAATTAAAATACTTTTTTTCAGAACAAGTGTCTCATGTTTATCAATTGTTTTTATTTCATTTCTAATCAATAATAACAAACATGTCATAAGTAATATCTTAATGTTTTATCCAATAAGATTTATAGGGAAGATTAGCTATGGAATCTATGTTTATCATATGTTTACACCAATATTATTTGGAGTTATAGTAAACAAATTAAAAATATATTTGCCCTATCAAAATCAATGTATCAATTTGATCATATTGTTGGTGTTCAGTTATTGTTCTTGGATATTTTTTGAAGAACCATTAAACAAACTCAAAAAATACTTTAACTACTAATTATTTTTTAGTTAAAGGATAAGTTGTGGACTGTGTCCATTTATCAGTCATTCCAATAATAATTAAGTATAAGTATTTGTTGAAAATTAGTTTACGTTTGAATATATTTCAATGGCTTTATAGCTAGCGAGTACCCATACTATTGCCTAACAACTAAATATTACCCCTACTTAATTAACCATAAAAACAACAATTAAAAACATCAACATCACATGGACTTTTTAACAGACCTTTTTAATTTTTTGAAAGAGCGCAAAAAATGGTGGCTCTTACCCGTAATTTTTGTATTATTATTGATTGGTATCCTCATCGTTATCGGTGGAGGTTCAGCCATTGCTCCATTTATTTATACATTATTTTAGCTTTAAGTTATAAACAATGAGCTTCGAGAAAATACCCTTAGTTCATTGCTCATAGCTAATAGCTCACAGCTAACGATGAAAAGAGAAAAAACGATTGAAACCATGCTCGTCATTACCGTGGGGATGTTGGTATTATATTTTGTGTTTAGACAAAAAACATGGGGAAATTATTTCCTAACAGTTTCATTAATTATGGGCTTAATTGGCGTTTTTTCCAATTTTCTGAGCGAGCAAGTTGCTTGGGTTTGGGGAAAAATTGCGCATATTTTAGGTACTTTTAATTCTTATATATTGTTATCGGTCGTATTCTTTATATTTCTTACTCCAGTGGCTTTTTTATATCGATTGACTCGTAAAGATACCTTGAAGTTGAAAGCACAAAAATTAGGAACTGTTTACGAAGAGCGTAACCATTTATACGTGGCCAAGGATGTAGAAAATGTCTGGTAAATTTATAGTAAACGGTTCACGGTTAGACCTAAACGACTTTGATTTGTTACTTTTCAGCCAATCAAAGTTTATTTATTTGCCGTGAACCGTTCACCTTTCACCGAAAAGCTAATAATGATCAAAATACTGATACCTCTTTACAACGACTGGGATGCGCTCGATTTACTGCTACATGAAATCAAAAAGTGTGTTTCAGTTGAATTATTCTCTAAACTTTCCTTTATCATTGTTGATGATTGTTCATCGATTCCCTGTGATATTCAGCGATTTTCTGCATATAATGTATCAATAATTAGACTTTGGCGAAATGTGAGTCATCAAAAAGCAATCACTTTAGGACTTTCTTATTTAACGCAAGAGACTGATTTTGAGAAAGTTATTGTGATGGATTCTGACGGAGAAGATAAACCTTCGGATATTCAAGCACTTTATGAGGCTTCTCTTGCGCAACCCGATAAAATTATTTTTGCTCAACGTGCAAAACGTAGTGAAGGATTAGTTTTTAGAATTGGCTATTCTATCTACAAACTACTTTTTGGCTTGTTGACTGGCAAAGTAATCGAATTTGGGAATTTTAGTATTTTACCCTTCCGCCAAGCAAAAAAATTAGCCTACGTTTCGGAGATTTGGAATCATTTTCCGGGAGGAATTATTCGGTCAAAATTGCCTTATTCTTCTATCCCAATCGAACGTGGTGTGCGATTAGCTGGTCAATCAAAAATGAGTTTTGTATCCTTAATTTTGCATGGTTTAAGTGCTGTTTCTGTGCATCTTGATACGGTTGCCGTGCGGATTTTGATTGGCTCTTTGTTGATGACTGCTGTTGCTGGAATAGGTGCTCTTATCGTTATGATTATCAAGCTATTATCTCCCGAAAATGCATCGCCAGGTTGGGCAACAACCCTCGTTACCGCTTCCATAATCATCATATTGCAAGCCCTTTTAAGTTCGTTATTTCTTATCTTTACGGTTTTGAATTATCGTACTCAAAAGCATTTTATACCCGCAAAGGAATATTCCGATTTTATTGAAAAAGTAGAAACTATATGAAACTAAGCATTGTAATTCCTGCCTATAACGAAGAAGAATCTCTTCCCGAAACATTACGTTCATTGTACGAAACACTGGTCAAAAATCAAATTGACCACGAAATTTGTGTCACTAATGATAACTCAAAAGACAATACCGAGCAGGTTCTAAAAGATTTACAGCAAGAAATACCCACCTTAGTTTATTTTACCAATCATGGTCCAAATGGTTTTGGATATGCCATTAGATACGGATTAGAACGTTTCAAGGGTGATTGTGTGGCGGTAATGATGGCCGATATGTCGGATTCACCAGAAGATTTAGTGAAATATTACAAAACCATGATCGAACAAGATGTTGATGCTGTTTTTGGTAGTAGATTCATTAAAGGCGGAGCCGTTTATGATTATCCCAAAGTGAAATTATTTATTAATAGGGTGTCTAATTTTGTGGTAAAAATGCTGACAGGTATCAAAACGAATGATACAACAAACGCCTTCAAATTATATAAAAGAGAAACCATCGAAGGCATAAAACCCTTCATGTCGGCACACTTTAATTTGACCGTTGAATTGCCCTTGAAAGCATTCGTGAGGGGATATTCTTATACGGTTGTACCAAATACTTGGCAAAATAGAAAGTATGGAAAATCAAATTTGAAGATAAAAGAAATGGGGAGCCGTTATTTGTTTATTTTGTTGTATTGCATGATTGAAAAATCATTTTCTAGAGGTGATTATATGAAAAAATAGTTTTATGAAACAATATTTCTCGCACTATGATGAACTGCAAGGATTTCAATTTTAAATTCAGATTTTATTTCATAGAAAATTCGATAATTTCCTTGAATAATTTCTCTTAATGAGTCATCGTAACCTGCTTCTGGAATCATTCTTCCAGAACGTGGATATTCCATCAATTTTTTCTCAATTTTAAAAAATTTATCTACCAGAATTTGAGCATAGAATACTGAATCTTATGAAATGTATTCAGCTATTTCATTGATATTTAATAAAGATGTTTCAGTCCAAACTATCTCAACCATTTCGCTAATTTTTGTTTTGCTTGTTGAGTAGTGTAAACTTTACCTTCTTGAACATTTTTTCTTCCTTGTTCAATTTTTTGTAAGATTATAAGTTTTTCCATCAATTCATCAATGCCAAATTCTTCGGGCATAGTTTGTAAAGTAGATGTTAATTGATATTTTGTCATGGCGATTTGTTTTTGGTAAAAATAAGCATTTTTATCACATAAACAAATGCCGTAATTCAGAAATTTGAAAGAAGGCAAATGTTAAAACTACGCCCCAAAATACGGCAAAAACCAGCATTGAAAGCAGGATTTTAGGGATTGGTACTTTGAAGGAAAGTGCCAACAAAGTTCCTCCGATTGGCGTAAAAAACAAAGGCGTAAAACACGCAATTCCCCAAATGCCTAATTTAAGCCATATTTTAACGGCAAATCGACTTCTTTTTGAAAATAGTTTCGGTTTCGTTTTTTGATATTTTTTGATCAAAATTCTTGCTTCCAAACCAATCAAGCATACTAATCCTACCATAGCCATCATTCCAATAATCGAGCATAAGGCGGTTTCAATCCATGTTAAATTGAGGATAATTCCTGCGATTGGACCGTTAAAAAATTTGAGAGCGGTTAAAGCAATTACTGTAAAATATTTACCGAATGGCATGATTTTGGGGTTATGGTAGCTAAATAATTATTATCTTGCGGAGGTATTCGTCGAAGGGGGTATTAGCCCTTCCTTTTTTTAAAATTATGTTTAAAAAACTACTTTTTATCACTTTATATATTTGTATTTCAATAAGTTACTTTTCCAAAGCTCAAAGTGTATTTGCTCCTTTGAATCAAGATTATTATCATCTTATTGATCGCTATGAAATAAAACGTGGAAAGTTCTCAGAAGGTTTCCATACTACTGTAAAGCCTTACACCCGTAAAGGTATTGTTCAGTTGGTCGATAGTGTTTGGGAGGATTATTCAATCCATTTATCCAAACGTGATAAATTTAATCTCGAATACTTACAAAATGATAGCTGGGAATGGGCAAAACCTGATACCATTGGTAAAAGCCGGAAGCCAATTTTCAATACTTTCTATGCCAGAAAAGCAGATGCTTATTCAAGTGCTCATGAGGATTTTGATATTCATGTCAACCCAGTGGTGAATTTTGAAATCGGTTCTTTTGAAGGAAATGATAGTAAAAGAAGCCTTACACTTAACACAAGAGGGATTGAGGTAAGAGGAATGATCAACCGAAAGGTGGGATTTTATACTTTTTTATCCGATAATATTGCGCTAATTCCCGATTATGTTACTGATTACGTGGACAAATATAATCAGAACGAACAAAGAACCGCTGGACGGCTTCCCGGCATGCCAGGCGAAGGTTTTGTAAAGGAATTTCGTCAGGATAAAAATAGTACTGATTTCTTTACGGCAAGAGCTTATATTACTTTTCAAGCCACTAAAAATATTCAAATTCAGTTTGGCCATGATAAAAATGTGATTGGCAATGGCTTCCGTTCCGTGATTTTGTCGGACAATGCGGCTCCTTATTTATTCCTAAAAATTAATACTCAAGTTGGGCGTTTTCAATACCAAAACCTTTTTACTCAGCTAGTTTATACAGGGTTTAAACCTTACGACCAGATTTTCCCGAGGAAATATATGACGGCTCATCATTTGAGTATTAATGTTTCTAAAAATTTGAATATTGGTTTGTCGGAGAGTGTTATTTTTCAACGGGATAGTGTCACTGGAAGGGGATTTGATGCTAATTATTTAATTCCTGTTATGTTTTTACGGTACATTGAAAGTTTTCAAGGCAGTGCGGATAATGCTTTTGTTGGCCTCGATTTTAAATTGAATATGGCTAAAAGATTTTCTTTGTATGGCCAATTTATGTTAGATGAATTTAATTCAAAGGATTTCTTTAAAGATACTGGATTTTGGGCAAATAAGTATGGTGTACAAGCTGGATTGAAGTACATAGATGTTTTTGGCATTAATAATTTAGATTATCAAGTAGAATGGAATTCCGTTCGGCCTTACACTTATTCCCATTACAGCGATGCCAATTATACGCATTATAACCAAGCGTTGGCTCACCCATTAGGCGCCAATTTTGAAGAATGGTCGCACATTGTGCGTTGGCAACCCACGAATAGATTGCAATTAACGGGACGTGTGATTTATGCTAATTTTGGAGAAGATAGAATTCTTACAGAAAACTGGGGAGGAGATATTCAAAAAAGCTACGATACCAAAAGCAGAAAAGTACTTTATAATGATCTCTACGGCAATTATACAGGGCAGGGAAGGAGTACAGTGACCACAATTTTAGATTTTAGAGCTTCTTATCAAATCAAACATAATCTCTTCCTTGAAGCCCATTATATGAATAGAAAGTACGATAGTGCGGTTGATAAATTAGATTATACCAATACGGTTTCTTCTTTTGGAATACGCTGGAATGTGGCCACAAGACAAATGTTTTTTTAGGAGAAAATTACTTCTCTCCATACTCAATTGAGGCGGATGCTGAGTATTTTGATTCATTAGGTACGCGATCGAAAGAGGTCAGGTGAAAGACATATCCACGAGCTTTCTCAGCAGTTGAATCAGTAAAAGTATTTTGCCTACCAATGTAAATTATTTTATCAACTCGTTGAAAATCGGGTTTTTCAGCTCTTTCAAAACGATAAACAGCAAAATAAGTATTCTCATTTCCATCGCTTGCTGGTTGGCCCGGTTGCCATGTCAAAACTGGGTTTCCGATGGCATTTCTCGTAATAATAACTTTTTTTGGAGCAAGTGGGGCAATATTATCTTTCCAAGGCATGGCAGGAATCAGCGCTGGTCTTCTGTATAAATCTATGCGTAAAGAATCTTGAAAACCGCCGTAGTTTTCGGTTAATGACTTCGAACTAAAAAATATGCCGCCATCAATTTGCTTGAATTGTCGATCTAATCTTATTTGAGAAGGAACTTCCGATAAACTACAGCCTGTTTTTATTTTATAGATACCATGACCGATATAAAGATGCTTACCAAAGGCGTTTTCCATCCACCATTTCGATAATTCAGTATAAGAAACTTTCGGGTGTTTACGGTCGAAATAAATCTGAGGAGCAATGTAATCTATCCAACCTTTTTGGAGCCAGTTGCGGGTATCGGCGTACAAATGTCCGTAAGACGTTTGTCCTGCTTGGGTTCGAGAGCCATCGGGTGTTTGTAAACTATAATTTTTCCAAACCCCGAAAGGACTAATACCGAATTTGACAAAAGGTTTCGTTTTTTTGATAGACTCACTGATTTGAGCTATTAATAAATCGGTATTACTTCTTCGCCAATCTTCGATATTTGTGAAACCGTTATTGTATTTTTTGAACGTTTCAGTGTCTGTTAAAACCTGGCCTGTAACTTGATAAGGATAAAAATAGTCATCGAAATGGATACCATCTACGTCATAATGTTTGACAATATCAATTACCACATTGGTGATATAATCTCGCACTTCTGGAATACCAAAATTTAGTAATTTTTGACCGTCATAAGTCAAAATCCATTCGGGTTTTCGATTGCTGATATGGTCGGGTGTAACGCTAGTAGCGCTTCTAAAAGTGGCTCGATTGAGGTTCAGCCAAGCGTGAAATTCTAAATTACGGTCGTGTGCTTCCGTAATCATAAAACTCAAAGGATCATAAAAAGGGTTTGGGAATTTGCCTTGTACACCCGTCAAAAATTCAGACCAAGGTTCAACACTTCGGGCATAATATGAATCACAAGCATCTCGCACCTGTACCATTACAGCATTCAGATTTGAACGTTTGTGATCGTTCAAAATTCGAATAAAATCTTTCTTTTGTAAATCAGAATTGTATTGCCCTTTTTGGGGCCAATCAATATTATCTACCGTAGCAATCCAAGCTGCCCGAAATTCATATTTGGGGGAATTACTTAACTGACGATTTTTTTGGCAGTAACAACTAAAACACGTAATTAGTAATAATACGTTAATCTGAATAAGTTTCAAGGGCATAATCAAGTAAGGAAATACTAAGCGACCATGCAAGTTAATGATTTATTCTTCAATCGAAAACATATATCCTACGCCTTTCAACGTTTTTATGTAATATTCGGGAATTTTTTCACGAAGTTTACGGATATGTACATCAACGGTGCGTTCGACAACGTACACATCAACGCCCCAAACCTTCTCTAATAATTCATCACGATTGAAAACTTTATTAGGATGTTTTGCTAAAAAGTACAGTAATTCAAATTCTTTTTTAGGCATGACCAACACTTGACCGCCACTATTAACACTGTAATTGGTTCGACTAATTATCAATTGACCAATTTCAATGGTAGTATCATTTTCCACCTGTTGAATATCTCGGCGCAAAATGGCTTTAATTCGACTTAATATGGCACGGGGTTTTATGGGTTTTACAATATAGTCATCCGCTCCAACATCAAAGGCTGCTACCTCAGTATATTCCTCGGCACGGGCGGTAAGAAAAATAAGATAAGTATCTTTGAATTCACTGATTTGGCGTAATTGGCGGGCGGTTTCAATTCCATCTTGACGAGGCATCATCACATCTAAAAGAATTAAATCGGGCTTGAAAATTTTAGCCACCTCAATCGCTTGAATACCATCGTTTGCCGAAGCTGTTTCGTAGCCTTCTTTTTTGAGGTTATATTCCAATAGTTCGATAATGTCTGGATCATCATCAACCAATAATATTTTCGGAATGGGTGAAGCGTTGTTTGCCATAATATAAGTTTGTGATTACATGACAAAGTTACCAATGTCAATATTACGGAATTATTAAATATAAATGAAGGAATGATATTAGGAACAAAAAAGGCCTCTTTTAGTTAAGCAGAGGCATTTTTGTGTAAATTTATATCAGACTAAAACCGGTCATAATTGAAGGCTTTTCGATGCCCATCAGTTCCAAAATTGTTGGAGCGATGTCTCCTAATTTTCCATTTTTGACTGCTTTTTTATCTTTATCAATCAAAATGCAAGGCACAAGATTTAAACTATGTTGTGTATTTGGTGAACCATCGTCATTAATCATGTAATCTGCATTTCCATGGTCGGCCAACACAATCACCGAATAATCACTCCCAATGGCTGCCGTTACTACTTCTCCCAACGATTCATCTACTGCTTCACAGGCTTGTACAACCGCTTGAAAATCACCCGTATGACCTACCATATCAGGATTGGCAAAGTTCAAACATACGAAATCTGCTTCCGAATTTCTCAGCGCTGGCAATAATGAATCTCTTACATCATACACCGACATTTCTGGTTGTAAATCGTAAGTTGCTACTTTTGGAGAATTTGATAATAAGCGTGTTTCCCCTTCAAAAGTCTCGTTTCTACCCCCCGAAAAGAAAAACGTTACGTGAGGGAATTTCTCCGTTTCGGCAATTCTGATCTGTTTTTTACCCGCATTTGCCACAATCTCGCCCAAAGTTGAAGGTAAATTACTATCATCAAAAATGACGTTTACGTTTGTGAATGATTTATTATAATTCGTCATCGTGTAATAACGAATATCCAATTTTCTCATACCGTTTTCAGGAAAATCTTCTTGGGTTAAGGCCTTCGTGATTTCCTGCGGACGGTCGGTGCGATAATTAAAACAAAGTACCACATCACCAGCTTGAATATTGCCAATGGGTAAATTGTTTTTTGTCACAACAATGGGTTTGATAAACTCATCCGTTATGCCTTCAGCGTAAGATTCTTTCATCAAAGCAACGATGCCTTCATCGCAAACGGGCACGCCTTCCCCCTTCACCATTACGTCGTAAGCTTCCTCAATTCTTTCCCAACGATTATCTCTGTCCATCGCATAATAACGACCCGTTACGCTGGCGATTTTTCCCGTTGAAGTCCTCAAAAATGATTGTAAATCACCAATAAATCCAGCACCAGATTTTGGGTCGCAATCACGTCCATCCGTAAAAGCATGAATAAAAACTTTGCTTAAACCATTATCTTTTAAAACATTACAAAGGGCTTTTACGTGACTGATATGGGCATGTACGCCACCGTCAGAAACCAAACCCATGAGGTGGAATGGCTTGTCGTTTTCTTTGGCATATTTAATGGCTTCTACCAAAACGGGTTCATGACGAAGCATATCCGTTTCAATAGATTCATTCAAACGAACCAAGGATTGCCGAACCGTCCGCCCAGCGCCTAAGTTCATGTGTCCGACCTCAGAATTCCCAAATTGACCTTCGGGTAAACCCACTTCTGGACCAAAAGTTACGAGGGTACTATGAGGATAATTCGCCATTAAGGAATCATAAAAAGGCGTTTTGGCGGCAATAATCGCCGAACGGTCTTCGTAGCCTTTTTCGGCAATTCCCCAACCATCTAAAATGACAAGTAATACTTTTTTATTCACTGCTTTTATTGTTTTTGCTTGATTTAGTTTTTTATTATCTCTAATTATTCACAATGAAAGTTCATTGGAATTGTAAATCTTGACCTGACTGGTTTTCCGCTTTGATAACCGGGAGTCCATTTAACTTTTAGTATCATTTTGGTAAGTTGGTCTTTTGTATCTTGATAAGTGTCTTTTGTTAAGAATTTCACCGAGTTCGGAAAACCGTCTTTTTCCACTACAAACTGAACATAAATTTTTGATTGGCAACCTTACTTTTGATACTTTCAAATTCTTTTGTAAATACTTACCAAACGCCCCCGTTCCCGCAGGAAACTCCGCCTGCTGTTCAACGGCAGTAAAAATTTCTTCTTCTTTTTTCTTTTGTGAAAAAGAATGGAGAGAGATTAAAAGGAAGAATATGGAGAGTGATCGTGTTTTCCTTTCTACTGATACAAATCCACAATTTTCTGTAATATTCCTAAAACCGTCGAGACATTTTTATACGGATAAAGTTCATTGTCGATAATTAAAATGTTACCTTATAATTTCAAAAATAACCAATCATCTGCCCTTGTAACTGCCCCATAAACAACCGCAATAGGATGCCCTTCTTTTTCATTGAAAATTCGGGTTCCTAACATTTGAGCCGCACATTGAGAAATTCCTAAATCAAAATCTTATTTTTTAGCTTCCACAACTGCAAAAAGCGGGGCATCAATTGTGAAAGAATGAGTATTTTCCGATAATGAAATCACATTTTCCATTCAAACCTGACTTTACATCAGCATTCAGATTATCGCCTGAATGAATCGTTAAGAATTCTGAATTTCTCTTTTTCAACTTCATTAGTATTGGTGCAACAAACCACTCTGAACGTGCTTTTTGGCTACGTTTAGGTAATAATTATGAGGTTTCTAGGTTTTTTTCAACCAATTACTTGCTTGAATTGGCTCAACAGAATCAAATAAAGATTGACCTCGATGAATAATCCCGAAGTCTTTTTTCAAACTTTCTAAAGTTAAAATGTTTGTAAGCCATTATTTTATTTTAAAAATGAATTTACTTAATCTTTACATCTGATATTTCTCCACCAAAAAATCCAAAAATCCCTCCGCACAACGACTTAC
>JBBAKZ010000053.1:0-11641 GCA_040403275.1 Arcicella sp.
CCTTTTTGCAATAAATTAATTGGAACTTTGAGCGCAATGGTATGAACATTAAAACGGTTCAAACCATCTTTTGGCGGATTAACATTATTGCCCTCTGGGCGAAAGTTTCCTACATCAAAAGCACCCGCCAAATCAACTAAGAATGGATCATGAACTGGTCCGCAGAATACTATTTCACCCGCAGCAGTGGTCATAATAGACTGGGATGCTAAAGCCTCATAAGCTGTTCCTAAACCAACCGTATTATCCTCAATTAACCGAGGTCCAATGTTGCTTGGGGGAACCGTGCCATTCATGATAATCGTGGTGAATCAACGGCCACCATCCATACTTTTTTCGCACAAATACGTAGTTTTTTGGTTTTGTTTTCCAAGACGTATATTGAAAAAAGTTGAAGGATCTTGATTCGTTGTCATGAAGGTAAAACGGTACGTATTATCGTCTCCTGAGGTATTTGCCCTATTTTTACGTGAATTTCATAGCGTACTCTACTACCAAATATGTAATAATTCGAACCTCCTTCGGGCGATTCAAAAGGAATGTATTGGTAATAATCGTAATCATGTTGGGGTCATCGGGGTTGCGGAAAGCGTACACATCGGTGTTGTAGCCCAATGGGTCATTGGAAATCAACGGAGCCTCTCTGTGGCTGGAAGCATAGCCAAAATTGACTATCGACAGAGAAACGAAGAAGGTAAGGCACTTGAGTCATCTTCTTAATGGTAAACCATTTCTGTTCATAAGGTTTAAATTTTAAGTCTGAAAAAATGAAAAAATACTGAGGTTATTGTCTTTTCCATGAAACGTATAATTTAATTTAGGTTATTTTATTACTCGACAATAGCCTGATTTAGGTACGTTTAAAAAGGTTGATTGGATTTACTTTGTAAATTTTTTGTTAAAAAATATAACATTAATAGACGTAGTTAGGCTGTAAATGGATTTTTAATTCAGCAAGAATTTTTGAATTTTGTAAGGAATTGCACAAAATATGATTCATTTTGGCTTCATCATATTTTAATTGATAGGGGAATTAAAGATTCACTATTTGAGCATTGAAGAAAAATTAGTAGGTTAAAATTTAGAACTAAAAATTTTATAAAAAAATTTCTCAAATAATGAAGTTGCATTTGCGACTTGGATCCATCTGTTAATTATTACACGATTTTCATTATTTGTTTCACAATTCACCCATTATCAATATGTTACGAAGATGTTATCAAACAAAAAACGTCCTCTGCAACCAGAGAACGTTTCCGAAATACCTAACCACTAATTTACCTTTTACTGTCTTTATATGAATCAAAGGATGATTTATACCCTTATCTTGATATGCGTTGTTTTATAATAATTACTCAACAAAGGTAAAGTCAATTGGCTTGAGAGCAATTACAGTATTTTTGAAAAACTTTACAACATTCACACCTTTTGGCATATAGGGCACAAAAAAAGCTCCTATTTTTAGGAGCTTTTAAAAAATTAGAGGTCTCGAGCGGATTCGAACCGCTGTGGAAGCTTTTGCAGAGCTCTGCCTAACCTCTCGGCCACAAGACCATCTTATGTATTGAATGGGACGCAAAAGTAATGCCGTTTTGTTTAAAATCAAAGGATTTAAAGAAGTATTTCAATAGATTTACAGGTAATTTACGCTACAACGCCAGTATAAAACTGATAATCAGATAATTACGGTAATATATTTTTAACAAAAAAACGTCCTACCAGCAGAGCCAATAGGACGTTTCTATTATGCTAAAATTAGATTATTCAGCCACTTTCGCTTTTTTATCTAATTTCTTTTTTGCTTCTTCACGAGCAGAATCTTCCATTTGAGCTTTCAAATTGGTCAAAGCATCTAAATCTCCCAAGGTTGATTTCTCAGCAGTGTCAGTTGAAGATGATGATTTCTGTGAATCTTTCGTGTTTTTCTTCTTTTCTTCTACCGCTACATCTTCTTTCGTTTCATTGTAAGTACGAACGTGTGAAAGTTGAATCTTGCGGTCTTCTTTGTTGAATTCAGTTACTTTAAAATCTAATTGCTCACCAACCTCGGCTACTGAACCATCTTCTTTTACAATTTGCTTCAACGCTGACGAACCTTCAATTCCGTAAGGCAATTCTAAAATAGCTCCTTTGTCATTTTTCGCAGTGATTGTACACTTGTGTACTGAACCAACAGTAAAGATTGACTCGAAAGTATCCCATGGATTTTCTTCCAATTGTTTGTGTCCAAGCGCTAAACGACGGTTATCTGCATCAAGTTCTAATACGATTACGTCTAATTTATCACCTACTTTCACAAACTCAGATGGATGCTTGATTTTCTTCGTCCAAGATAAATCTGAAACGTGTACTAATCCATCGATACCTTCTTCTAATTCAAGGAATAAACCGAAGTTAGTCAAGTTACGAACCGTTCCAGAATGCTTAGAACCTAAAGCGTAGCGAGCTAATAAATCTTGTTTGGTCCAAGGATCTTCCGTTAATTGTTTGATACCTAATGACATTTTGCGTTCTGAACGGTCAAGTGTCAAAACAATTGCTTCGATCATATCACCCACTTTCAAGAAGTCTTGTGGATTACGCAAGTGTTGCGACCATGACATCTCTGAAACGTGAATTAAACCTTCAACACCTTGCGTGATTTCTAAGAAAGCACCGTAATCTGCTACATTTACGATTTTACCTTTTACTTTAGAACCAATTTCAGTTGTTTCTGCCAAAGCATCCCAAGGGTGAGCTTGTAATTGCTTCATACCTAATGAAATACGTTTCTTGTTTTCATCGAAGTCCAAAACAACCACTTGGATTTTCTGATCAAGTTTAAGCATTTCTTGTGGGTGATTGATACGTCCCCACGAAATATCAGTAATGTGAAGTAAACCATCAACACCACCTAAATCGATGAATACACCGAAGTTAGTCATGTTCTTGATAACACCTTCCAATACTTGTCCTTTTTCAAGGTTAGTAAGGATTGACTGACGTTGTTGTTCAAGGTCTTTTTCAATCAATACTTTGTGTGATACTACTACGTTATCGTTAGCGTGGTTGATTTTAACCACTTTAACTTCCATTTTCTTTCCAACAAAAATATCGAAATCACGGATTGGTTTCACATCAATTTGTGAACCTGGTAAGAAGGCTTCAATACCATAAATATCCACGATAAGACCACCTTTTGTACGACGTTTTACAAATCCATCAATGATTGTGTCTAATTCAAGCGCATCTTCAATGTTTTTCCAAGCAGTCATTACTTTGGCTAACTTACGAGAAAGAATCAATTGACCAGATTTGTCTTCTTGGTTTTCTACGTAAACGTCCACTATATCGCCCACTTTCAAGTCGGGCATATCTCTAAATTCTGAAGTTGGTACTAAACCATCAGATTTGAATCCGATGTTTAAGATCACTTCACGGTCAGTAATCCCTACGACCGTACCTTTTACTACTGCTTTCTCCGTTACTTGATTTAAAGTAACTTCGATAAGCGCCTCTAATTGAGCTCTTTGTTCAGATGAGTAACCTCCTCCGAATCCTTTGGATGCGACTGAATCCCAGTCAAAATCTGCTAATTGATTAGCCATGTGTATAATTAACAGCCCTTTTTACATCATCGCCTCGGGCAAAGTGCGAAGAATTTTGTGAAACCCCATTTAATTGGGGGTGCAAAGATACAAATTTTTAGTCAATTAGTTGAGAATGAGGAGATTTTTTACACTTTTATTGCCTTTTTTATGAAATAACCTAAACCCAAAATCGATCCACCAATTAATCCAAAAATCAAGAATTGTATGATGTTCCCTTCGCTTGGATGTTCGATTAACTTTTTGATTTCCAGTGCTTGTGTGCCAATCCATATTGAAAGGATGGTTCGGGGCAACATTCCGAGAAAACCTGCCGTCAGAAAATTGCGCAATTTTGTGCCCGAAAAAGAGAATAAAACGTTGGTGACCGCAAAGGGCAAAACGGGCGAAAGTCGAGCCAGCAAAATAATCTTGAATTCGTCTTTTTGAAGATTTTCTAAGATTTGTTTAACCTTTGGTTTTTCGGAAAGAATCTGCAAAAAACGTCCTCCATCAATCATTTGGGCAGTTTTGAAGCCTAAAAAGGAAGCAATCCAATATGTGATAGCAATAGGAAAAAACGCTTGCCAACCTAAAAAATAGCCACTCAGTAAGGCGATAAAAGTGGTAGGAGTGAGGGCAAAAGCCATCGTAAAACAAGCAATTGTAAAAGCAATTATCCAATGTTGAAAGGTAAAATGTTTAATTGCTTGTTCGTGCGTAATAACCCAATAACTAATTGAAGAACTGACCAACAAAGGCATCAGTCCTAGGAAGAAGGTGTAAAGAATAGTAAAGGTATTTTTTTTGAGGAAATTGAGCATAGGGGGATTTTTGTTGTTCGGTATTCGATGTTTGGGAAATGGTAGTATTATGCCATATCCCGAACATCCAACATCGAATTACGAACCGAAGCGTCGGACGCATCGAAACTAAAATTCATTAAACCTTAAGGGTAATAAATCACCAATCGAATCAGTAATTAATATGTGATTATCAGCACCCAACATGAGCAAACGGATGGGTTGTTTCTGACGATTTTCGTATTCTAACATGGCTTGACGACAAGCTCCGCAAGGAGGAACGCCTATAAAAACATCGCCTGAACCTGGACGAGCAATCACGGCAATGGATTTAATTTTATGGTTGGGATAATTAGCACCAATCCAAAAAATCGCTGATTGTTCCGCACATGAACCCGAAGGGAAAGCGGCATTCTCTTGATTATTGGCCGTAATAATTTGGTCATCATCCAACAACACCGCCGCTCCTACATGAAATTTTGAATAAGGTGCATAAGATTTATAAGTGGCTTTTCGGGCTTCCGACAAAAGTTTTTGTTCAATTAGTGTAAGTTCGTTTTCGTTATCGTACTTTTCGAGTGAAATCGTTAAATTAAGTTTCTGCGTATCAGTTCATCAGTTCATTCGTTTGAATTTTATTGATTTTGAGATTTGGAAATAAATAACCACGGTGTCATATTATTAGTTCAAAGTAAAAAATGGGAATCAATATTAAATTTCTATGAATTGTGCAATTGTTTCAAAATAATGTATAATTTGCAACTACACAGAAACAATTGAAAACATTGGTCAAAAGGTAGGATAGAATGAAATTTACTAAATACATCATTATATTATTTGTTTTTGCGGTATTTTCAAGCTGTGAAGTAAATGATTATGTACAACCACAAGAACTGCCCGAACTCACGCATACCGGAAAACAGACTTTTGGGGTGAAAATTAATGATGCCATTTGGACGCCTTTTCAACGTTGCCGATCTAATCCAAATTTCAAACCCGTGCCGGTAGTTTGGGGACATTTTCAAAGTGAAACCTTGAGATTGACCGTAACCAACCAAGAAACTCGTGAATCGATTAGCTTGATGGTTGATAAAGTAAAAGGCATTGGAACGTATAAATTCATGACATATTTCCCCAAAAATGCCATTGAGTTTACGCCTTACGCCAGTGTATATCAGCGTTGTGTGGGCGGAAATTGCGGACAATACCCAATTGCTCAAACGGGTGAAAATGAAGTAACCATTACGCATTTCGACCCAGTAACTAAAATTTACGCAGGGACTTTCAAAGTGACTTTTCATGATAAAGAAAATCCCTCCGAAATTTTTACCTTGAGAGATGGGCGGTTTGATGTGAAAGGTGAGTAGCACAGACTTCAGTAGGTGCATTTAATAAACAGACTGAAGTCTGTGCTACGTACAAACTTTCAAAATCCTCACCGCTTCTTCCATTTCCTTCAAATTCATGAAATGAATATAATTCCCGTTCGGCAAGCATTTAAATCTTCATTAATTTTTTTATGGTCTTCAAAATGAGGAGGCGTATATTTGTCTCAAAATAAATACAGTTCAGAATACTTGATACTTTTTGGGACTTAATACTTAATACTTTCGTGATGCCGTTAATAAAACCTGTAAAAGGAATTTCGCCCAAATTTGGTGAAAACTGTTGGTTTGCCGAAAACGCAACAATTGTAGGAGATGTGACGATGGGAGATAACTGCACAATTTGGTTTAATGCCGTTGTGCGGGGAGATGTCAATTCAATCATCATCGGCAATAATTCAAATATTCAGGATGGTGCGGTGATTCATTGTACCTACCAAAAATCACAAACGATTATTGGAAATTATGTGTCTATTGCGCATAATGCGGTGGTTCACGGATGCACGATTGAAGATAAAGTGTTGATTGGCATGGGAGCTATCATAATGGATGGAGCCGTGATAGAAACAGGCTCAATCGTTGCCGCAGGGGCAATTGTTACGCAAAATACCCGTGTTCCCGCAGGTTCAATTTACGCAGGAAATCCCGCTAAATTATTGAAAATGGTTTCTCCAGAAGCCTCCGAAGTTTTTATGCGGACGGCTAATAATTATGTAATGTATTCAGAATGGTTTAAATGAATTTCGGTATACGGTTAACGGTAAAAGGTGAACGGGTTTGACGACAAACTTTGTTCGCATTTAATCATTTACCGTTTACCGTTCACCGTGTACCGTAAAAAAAATGACAATATTCACAAAAATCGTTAATGGCGAAATTCCTTGCCATAAAATTGCCGAAGATGAGCGTTTTTTAGCGTTCTTAGATATTACGCCGTTGGCGGATGGACACACACTCGTAATTCCAAAAAAGGAAGTAGATTATATCTTTGATTTAGAAGATGATTTACTATCGGGATTGATGCTTTTCGCTAAGAAAATTGCTCCTGCCATCGCACAAGCATGTCCATGTCGGAAAGTAGGCGTTTCGGTAATTGGCTTGGAAGTTCCTCATGCCCACGTGCATTTGATTCCGCTGAATTCGATGAATGATATTAATTTTACGAGAGAAAAATTGAAGCCTTCGCAGGAAGAATTGAAGGTTACGGCGGATAGGATTAAATCGTTTTTGTAGGTTTTAATACTTGAGTTGAACTTCCCGAAAGTTTTTTTACTTTCGGGAAGTTGTAACATCGCTTTCCTATTTCCCCTTCCGCTCAATCTCCTTCAAATTCTCCATTTTCTTATTCCGCAAGAAACCGTTAATGTCTTCAAAATGCTCGGTTACTCGTTTATTGCCAAATTCAAATACTTTTTCGGCAAGTCCGTTTAAGAAATCTCTATCATGAGAAATCAAAATTATTGTTCCTTCAAAGGCCTTTAACGCATCTTTCAGAATATCTTTGGTTTTTAAATCCAAGTGGTTGGTTGGCTCATCCAGAATCAATAAATTTACCGGTTCGAGGAGGAGTTTTACCATGGCCAAACGAGTTCTTTCTCCTCCCGACAATACATTTACTTTTTTATGAACATCGTCGCCACCGAACATAAATGCCCCCAAAAGATCTTTAATTTTCGTCCTGATTTCACCCACGGCAATGTTATCAATTGTTTGGAAAACTGTTAAATCTCCGTCCAAAAGTGCGGCTTGATTTTGGGCAAAATAACCAATCATTGAATTATGTCCCAATTTCATTTCGCCTTCAAAATCAATTTCGCCCATGATGGCTTTCACGAGTGTTGATTTCCCTTCCCCATTTTTACCCACAAAGGCTACTTTTTCACCTCTTTCTATCGTTAATCTTGCCTCTTTGAAAACTAAATAGTCATCGTATTTTTTCGTTAAATCTTCCACAATCACGGGATAATTTCCAGAACGTGGAGCGGGCGGAAACTTCAAATGTAAAGCCGAAGTATCCACTTCATCCACTTCCACAATGTCCAACTTTTCCAACATTTTTACTCTTGATTGTACCTGTAAAGTTTTTGAATAGGTTCCCTTGAAACGGTCAATAAATTCGGTGGTGTCCGCAATAAAGCGCTGTTGTTCCGCAAACTGTTTTTGCTGTTGTTCCTGCCGTTCTTTGCGCAGTTGGAGATAGTGAGAATAATTTACTTTATAGTCATAAATTCTACCCATCGTGATTTCAATGGTACGATTGGTGATATTATCGACAAAAGCTCTATCGTGAGAAATAACGATTACGGCTTTGGCAGAATTCATCAAAAATTCCTCTAACCATTGAATTGATTCAATATCCAAGTGGTTAGTTGGTTCATCCAAAAGAATTAAATCTGGATTTTGCAGAAGGATTTTTGCTAATTCAATCCGCATTCGCCAACCACCACTAAATTCAGAAGTTTTACGGGTAAAATCTGTGCGCAAAAAACCCAATCCCAGCAAAGCTTTTTCAACTTCTGCATCAAAATTGATTTCTTCGATAGAATAATATTTTTCACTCACTTCCGAAACTCGCTCAATAATATTCATATAAGCATCTGATTCGTAATCAGTTCGAGTTTCTAATTGATGATTTAATTCATCAATCTCGGCTTTCATATTTAGTATTTGAGAAAAGGCTTTGGTTGTTTCTTCAAAAACGGTACTATCATCAGTTGTTAAAAGGTGCTGAGGAAGATAGGCAATTACGGCATCACTGGGAGCCGAAATTTTACCTCTCGTAGCTTTATCGGCCCCTGCGATAATCTTCAATAAAGTAGATTTTCCCGCACCATTTTTACCCATGAGGGCTATTCTATCTTTTTCGTTGATGTTGAAAGTTACATCACTAAACAAAGCTCGTCCACCGAACTCAACCGTTACATTATCTACTGAAATCATATTTTTTTATTATAAGCGAATTCGACAACACTACCTTGACAACTCCATCTCATCCATTTGATGGGCTGTATTTGTACCTTTAATTGCTGCGAAAGATAAATATTTTTTATTTCAAAAAACCCTTCAAAATCCCGATTTCTGCCATTGGATTGGCTTTTTCGTAGAGAATTCTGTAAACTGCATCGATAATTGGCATTTCTACGTCGTGAATTTCATTGATTTTATGAATACTTTTTACGGCATAATATCCCTCCGCAACCATGTTCATTTCAATTTGGGCTGATTTTACAGAATATCCCCGACCAATCATGTTTCCGAATGTACGATTTCTCGAAAATTGTGAATATGCCGTTACCAACAAATCACCCAAATAACCCGAACTGTGCAAATCTCGATTGGCTTGCGGATAAACAATATCCAAAAAACGTTTGATTTCTTGCATGGCATTAGAAACCATCACTGCCTGAAAATTATCCCCAAAACCTAATCCATGGGTGATTCCGCAGGCAATGGCAATAATATTCTTGATTACCGCACAGTATTCAACCCCGTATAAATCTGCGACGGGGTTTGCTTGAATATATCGGCAAGTCATTAGGTTGGCAAATTCTTGCGCTAACTGAATATTGGGGGAGCCAATGGTGAGATACGATTGTTTTTCTTGGGCTACTTCTTCTGCATGACACGGACCCGCAATCACGCACATTTGGGTTATTGGTACGCCAAATACCTTTTCCATCCAATCGGTTACCAGCATATTTTCTTCGGGAATCATGCCCTTGATGGCTGAAATGACTTTTTTTCCCGCAAAATTATTACGAGTCAAATTTTTTAACGCATCAGGAACGAAAGCCGCAGGAACCGCAAGTATTACATAATCAACGCCTTGAAGGGCATCGTACATTTTGTAATACGCTTTCACTTTGCGTGGATTCAGGGGAGCATCGGTCAAATATGATGGATTATGATTGTATTTTTTAATAAAATCCACGTCCGATTTGCGGCGTAACCACCACTTGACTCTAACGTTATTTTCAGTCAAAATTTTGATAATTGCGGTAGCCCAACTGCCACCACCCAAGACTGCAATTTGGGTTGGAAGATTCTTTTTAAACGCTGGAATTTCTGTCATGGTGCAAAGGTAATAAATTTTCTATGTGCGTGGAGGCTTGTTATAATTATTGATTGACGTTTGCTCCGCTGGACTTTTCTGCAACATTAATTATCGATTAAAATCAACTTGTTTATTAGCAAATCGATAGAATTTGATGCAACAAAATCATTGGTTTTCCTGTTAAAATTACAAAACTTCAATTCACGTAAAGTGGCAAAAATGCAAAGAAACCTAAAATAATAACTTTGTGTTTTAGCGACTTTGGGTGAGTTGTTTACAACCTTACAAAACCTTAAAAAATGCAAGACATTGAACCTCATTATCGTTGGGAAAATCTATACGTTGCCTCACGAGATGAACGCTCCCCTTTCTACGAGCGGCTTTATAATTTGGATTATTACGAGAACGCAATTTACAGTTATTATATCCACCCCATGTGGGACGAAATAGGCTCTGAAACGCTTTACTGCAAGATTTTATACGCAGATTACGAAAGAAAATTTACCATTATTGAGATGTTTGGCGAATGGAATGATACGCTCCACAATGACATTATGTATTTTAAACGAGTCGTGATCGACCATTTGGTGAATGAGGGAATTAACAAGTTTATCCTTTTAGGCGAAAACGTATTGAATTTTCACGGTTCGTACGAAGAGGATTATTACGCTGAATGGTTTGAGGACGTGGAAGATGGTTGGATTGCCGCATGTAATTTTCCAGACCATGTGGCCACTGAATTTGCGAAATATAACTTGGATATTTATATCAACACGGGAGGAACTTTGAATATTGCCAATTGGCTAACGATGAAGCCCTTGCAGTTTTTTGATTTGGTTAATGGATTGATTGTTAGGCGATTATCGTAAAAATATTTGACCACGGATGTTACAGATTTAAACGGATTTTTTCTTTTCGAAAATTCTTTCCATCAACTTCCCGAAAGTTTTAAATTTTCGGGAAGTTAAACCAAAAGCCGATGTTAGCATTTTTTAAAGAATAATAATTATTTAATTATTAGGGTAAAAATTCCGAAAATTCATTCGTGTAAATCCGTAATGTTTGCTTAATTCAAGGTCTAATCTTATCTATCACTTCACCACTTTCATTACGCCATTCATAATACTCCAATGCCCTGGGAAAGTACACACATAAGGATAATCTCCCAAGATCTCGGGCACTTTAAAGGTTAATTTATAACTTCCATCCGAATTCACCAAAGGCGTTGAAGCAATGATTTGTGGAATATTTGGAATGTAATTTTTCTGAAGCGCATCTTTTTGCATAATCATTTTAGTAGCAGCTTTCCCAATGATTTCCAGTGATTTAGGTTTGCCAATCACTAAATTGTGTTGCATCGCATCGGGATTTTCAAAGATGAGTTCTACCGTTTTTCCAGCCGTTACGGTGAACTCTTTTTTGTCATAACTCATGGCTTCTTTTACCGATTTTATCACAATCGTAACCTTGTTTGGGTCGGCTACTTCGTCCGTTTTAATTTGCCATGCTTGCATCAAACGGCTCAATCTATTGTTGTTTTCCGAAACCAAACTCTTTTTTAAACTTACCAAAAAAGCTACATCAGTTTCATTGACGATTACTTTTCTTTTATAATTCCAACCATCCGTAATGCCTCGCAAAAGTGCGGATGCCGTAGTTTCTTCCATTTTTGGAAATTGCTTTAGCATTTTTACCACCGAATCAACCGATGAAACCGCTGAATAACCTCTCATGGCTCTTTCAAGGGCATAATTGGTCATATTTTGGGGAGTAGAAAAAGTGATCTTTTGGGTAAAAGAATTGTTCTTTTCGTCACTTTCGGCGATGGTCTTT
>JBBAKZ010000054.1:0-11582 GCA_040403275.1 Arcicella sp.
CAATCAAAGCGGTAGCGGTAGTAGTGGTCTTGACCATTGTATCAGTCAAAACAAATGCTTCGGGAGTTTCCGTAGCTAACTTTTTTTCATCACAGCCATTGATTACGCCAAAAATCAAGAGCGGAAGGATATAAAATCTATTTTTCATTTTAAAAAACATTATAATTTAAAACACTATTGAGTTCCTCAGCGGTTAAAGCAACCCTTTTCTTTAATTCATTTAATTGCAAAGACATCATATTATAACTTTCCATGAAATCAGTAAACTCTAAAATTCCGATATTTCGTTTTTGAAAATTTAGGAGAATTCCTTTATAAACTTCATCAAAATTGGCAATGGTTTCTCTTGGAAGTTGCTGATAATTGATTTTGGCTTCGTTCCATCTATTCAAATTAGTCGCAATTTCAGTCTGTAATTTTTGAGTCAAATGCTGCTTGTCGTCTTGAGATTGTTGCAAAATCACTTGGGCATATTGAATATTTCCTTTGTTCCGATTCCATAAATTTAGCGGAATTCCAACGGTCGCATTTATTTGATTATTGAATGCTCCACCTCTTTGGTCGTAAGAGAGGCCAACCGTCAAATCAGGCTTTGCGAGGGATTTTTGCCACTTTATATTCATTTCGTTGGATTCAATATTCTTGTTTAAGAACAAATAATCAGGACGATTTTCAAGCGCAATTGTTACTAATTCCGAAACCGTGCCAAGGTTTCCTTTCGTATATCGGCCGAAATTAGTTTCGTCGAAAACCGGTAAAATATTATCCGTTTCGTTGAGGACGAGTTTTAAGGTATTTTGTTCTTCCAAATTACTGTTCACAATTTCAATTCGTTCGTTACGGAAGGAAATCAAAAGCGACTGTAATCTTACCAATTCTTTTAGAGGAACATTGCCCTTTTGGGCTTGTAGTGAATAAGCATTTACTAATTCTGAGATTTGGTTAATCTGTAAATCAGTAGTTTCAATTTTCTTATTGTTGAAATAAACCGTATAAAAACTCTGACGTAATTGGTATTTTAAATTGCGGAGTAAATCCTGAAAATCAAGTTCGGCTAATTGTTCATTAATTTTGGAAAGGTCTACTTGATTTTTCTTTTTATTGCCTAAATAAATCAGTTGTTGAACAGAAAAGGCTTTCTGTCCACTCCCTGCAACATCCAAAACCCTATTATCAGTAGGATTAATTAAATTAAATTCTCCCGAAAAGAAAGGTAATTCCCAGATTTTAGCTTGAATCGTTTGTGCTTTGGCAGCGTCAATGTTGTAGTGGCGAGCAAGGAGAAGGAGATTGTTTTTTAGAAATAGCTCTTCGCTTCCATTCAAATCTAACTTTTTCTGGGCATTTGATAATTGATTAAACAGTAAAAGGACAAACAGTCCTACAAGTTTCTCATTCATTTTGAAGACTTTTTAAATAAGTAAGGTCGTGGATAAATTTATTTTTGATTTCTTAAGGAAATAATGCTTGCAATCCGGAAAAATTTATCGTGTAGTAAAAAAACGGGAACATATCTATATCAATTCGTTAATCCTTCATTTATTTGACGCAAAATTGATTATTGATTTATTGAAATGTAAGTACTAAGGTATTTCATGACAGATTTATGCCAAAAAAGATTAGGATTCTACTCAATGAACAAGACCGCCGCTGAACCGTGAAACTAGTATTTTAAAGTATATTCACACAAATATAGAAGGACATTTTTTTTATTTACATAATTCAAAAGATAAATTCTTCCTTATACTTTATTTGTGTATGATTTTTAATTTGTTATTTTACGCTAAAAGATATTTGTCAACTTAGCAATTGTGATTGCATAGATGACGATAGCAAAAAGTCCTTCTTAACTTATTACAATCATCAATAATTTATTATTCAATGGAACTATCGGATTGGTCTTTTTTAGTATCAAACTCGTACTTAAAAATACTATCAATTTTTGAATGAGCATCAATGTTAATAACTTCTTTAATAATGCCCGTTTTCATGTCAAAAACCCAGCCATGAAGATGAGGCAAATCTCTGTTTGACCAAGCCCTCTGAATAATCGTGGTTTTTAACAGGTTTTTTACTTGTTCCTCTACATTCAATTCTACCAATCTATCAAATCTGCGTGTCTCGTCTGATACATTATTGAGTTCATAATTATGTTTATCATAAACCTCTTTGATGTTGCGTAGCCACTTGTTGATGAGTCCCAAATCAGTATTCCCCATGGCTGCTTTCACGCCTCCGCATCCGTAATGTCCGCAAACAATTACGTGTTTTACTTTTAAAACTTCAACGGCATATTGCAAAACTGAAAGCATATTGATGTCGGTATGAACCACTAAATTCGCTACATTTCTATGCACGAAGACTTCTCCTGGTTGTGTATTAGTTATTTCCTCGGCGGGTACACGGCTATCCGCACAGCCAATCCATAGAAATAATGGCTTTTGGTCTTTGGCAAGATTATGGAAATAGTCTTCGTCTAAATCTAATTTTTCCTGAGCCCATGCTTTGTTGGCTAATAAAAGTTTGCTGTATTCTTTCATGTTATTTTTCATTTTAAATCGTCTTCCAATTGGTTAATACCTTCTTTACTATTTTTCTTTACATTTTTAAATTCTACGAAAATATTTCTCAAATTGGCATTCATTTTAAATTCCAAAATAATGCTTAAAATATCATGGTCGATAAATTTGGCTTTTGTGCCGTCAATATTCACTGCATCCCCTCATTATAAATCAATCATAATTTCTTTAATCTGCGATTTATTCAGTAAATAGAGGTCTTTATTTAAATTAATAAGTATTTGATTTCCTTCTCGCACTTTGGTAATAGCATTATTAAAATTGGTGGGTAGTACAAAAAGAATTCCGCCCAAAAAACCTACTGCAATTCCCCATAAAAACTCCTTGAATAACACCACTGTACTCGTAATCATGAATGGAATAAACTGGTCTAATCCTTCTTAATAATTTTTCTTAAATATCTGAGAATTAGTTAGTTTTTAACTTACCACCAATAAAACCGCCGCAACCGATGCTAAAGGAATTTTATTGACAATGGTATGAATAAAAAGGATAAAAATTGCCAACAAAATATCTTGAAATACGGCCGACATCCTGGTTTTACCTCCTGAATGTAGATTAGCAGAAGCACGCACAACTACGGTTTTTTGGGGTAATCCACCCCAAAAAACCGAAAAATATTGCCAATCCCTCGGGCTTTTAAATCCTTATTACCCAATGAATTTTTTTTTCAGTGTCGATTCTATCCGCAGCATTTAAACTCAAAATTAACAAATGAACGGATGAATTCTGTGATAGTGTTTTGATTATCAAATACTTGCTCGAATTCAATTTCGCCCTCATAGTCTGCATCACCGCCCAAGGCATGAGGTATTTGTTTAAGAATAATTATTAAAACTATGGCAAATAACATTCCTTTGATAACACTATCTGGGAAAAATTCGCTTAGCCTTCCACCTGATATGTAACCAAAAAATACTTGTAAAATTACTGCTAAGATAACGATAAGCAAAAAGCCTTGATCCGAGCCGAAATCTTTGTTAGCATTTGCCACAATGATGGTTAAACCAGCGGCTGGTCCAATAATCGAAATTTCGGAACCTGAAAAAATGCCGATAATTATTCCAGAAATTAATGGAGACCCCGAGGCAAGAGTAAATTTCAGACAAAGTGGTAGGGCAACAAGAAAAACATAATTTATTTATTTTCAGTTATTTATGAAAAATTATGTTTGATAGTATTGTAAATTTTGCACTGAAAGCGTTATTGAAAATAAGTGAATTTTATGATTTGCTGATGCCATCTTGAAGCATGAGAAAACCATAAAATTGGTCAAAAAATGAAGTTTAAACCTAATACCAGACTTAAGAATGATAAACCTGCTTTAAATTTTTTAAATTCAATTTACGCCCGTGGAGGAGGAATTAAGATTTTGTTATTACTTTTAGGTAAAGCAATTTGTAGGTATTTCAATGAAATTTTTGAGAGTTTATCTTCCATTGGAAAAAAATGGTGCATAATGAAATGATTCGGGAAATTTACTAAGTACTTATCTTCAAAATCATCAAATTCTAGGGTATTGTCTTTTAACTCATTATCCGTATCTTCTTCAATATCAAGGGTTTGTTTAATATTTGATTAGTTGATAAGTTTGAATAAATAATCATCGCATACGCTTACCGTCAATAAATGTATCATTAGGAATAAACAAAACGTGCAACTCCTTATATTAAAAACCTTAATCAGACAACTAATTTAGGTACAAAAAAAACTCCCAAACTGTTAAAAAATTTGGGAGTTATTTTGGCATGTTAAAACTATTTCAATGAAAGTAGTCAATAAGTTAAAAAAATCATAAAGTATTGCCTACCGAATAGTTATTATAAAAATTACCTTTCAAAAAACATAAACTATTTCTTAATGGATATATGATCAAATTCCAAACCTCATCGTTCCGTATTTGACCTGCAGGAAACTACTGCCAACCACCACCCAAAGCTCTATAAATATTCACTTCAGCGTTTAATTGTTTTTTCTTGATTTCCATCAAATCCATTTTTGCTTCGAGGGCTTCCCTTTGTGTAAGTAGAACCTCGTTATAATCGGCTCGGGCTGTTTTAAAAAGGTCAGTAGATATTCCGATGGAATTACTCAAAATATCTACTTGATTTGACTTTGTTTTATAGCTTTCAGTATAATTTTTGTTGCCCGATAATTGGTTCATTACTTCCAAATAGGCGTTCAAGATTACTTGTTCGTACCGATATACCGCCTGAATCTGCCTTTCATTGGCATTATAATAATTGGCTTTAATCGCATTTTTATTAATTAAAGGAGCCGTTATATCTCCCAAAATATTAAAGGCAATGGATTTGGGATTGATTAAGTAAATTGGATTAAACGACTGTAAACCAAGTCCCGCCCGAAGTGTGATATTAGGATAAAAATTAGCTCTGGCTACTGTAATGTCCAATTTTGCTGCTTCTAATTCTTGTTCCGCTTGACGAATATCAGGACGATTGCTCAATAATTGCGAAGGGATTCCATCTGAAATTTTCAGAAATTGAATCGCATTCATATTGGCGGAATTACGCTTGATCGGCTGTGGATACCTTGCCGCCAAATAATTAATACGGTTTTCTGTCAATATAATTTGCTGCTGAATCTCAAATTTAAGGTTTTCGGTATTTAACAACTGCGCCATAAAACGATTGACTGCCAATGAATTAACCCTTGCCGCTTCTTTCTGCACCTTGACAATTTCGAGGGCATCTTTTTGAATCGCAATATTTTGCTTTACCGTTTCTAACTGATTGTCCAACACAATTAACTCGTAATATGAATTAGCAATCTCAGCAATGCGGTTCGTTATCATAAAATTTCTACCTTCTACACTGGCCAGATACCGCTTTGCGGCGGCATCTTTGGCATTGTGCAGTTTTTTCCAAACGTCAGCTTCCCACGAAAAATTTGCCATAGCGAATTGGTCACCCAAAAAATGAGGAACTTCGTCTGCTCTATTTTTTAAATCTTCTTCTCCTAATCCATTCAGGGTATATTTTCCTGAATGCTCCACACCCAAACCTGCTCCCAAATTCACAAAAGGCTTGTACTCTCCCTTTCGTGCCAAGATTTCGTTGCGAGTGATTTCGATTTCACGAAGCATCATGTTTAATTCTTGATTGTTTTTTAGGGATTCATCAATCAATTCAATCAAATTTGGGTCATTAAAATAGTATTTCCAAGCGATGACCTCAGCCTTGGTTGTATCGCTATCTGATTGAAATTTATCTGGTAATGAATTTGTTACCGTTTTGATTGGCAAGTTTTCTACTTTGCAACTATTCAGTCCAATGATAAAAATCAAAAAGAAACTAAATAACATTTTTGTTTTATTTTCCATTTTTTTTCAAAAATTTTGAAATTAATCTTTTAAGTTTGCTTACCTCAACTTCGGATTCTTCACCTGCTAAATCTTCGCTTAAAGATACTACGGCTTCGTCTCTAATAAGTTGTTTGCCTTGGCTCAACGTACCAAAAATGTAATACAATCCTGGCACAACCAAAACGCCGAAAATTGTACCGAATAACATTCCACCCATGGCCGATGAACCAATCGTTTTATTGCCGACTGCACCCGCACCACTCGCTCTGACTAAGGGAATCAAACCGGCAATAAAGGCAAAGGAAGTCATTAAAATAGGTCTGAAACGCTGTTTTGCTCCTTCAATGGCCGCTTCAAGCACGGTAAGGCCTTCGTTGTGCTTTTGTACGGCAAACTCCACAATCAACACGGCATTTTTGCCCAAAAGCCCGGTAAGCATGATTAACCCAATTTGGGCAAAAACATCATTACTCAATCCCATGACTTTTAGGAGTAAAAAAGAGCCAAAAATGCCTGGTGGTAAAGAAAGAATAACGGCAAGTGGTAAAAGAAAACTTTCGTATTGAGCGGCCAAAATTAGATAAACGAAAAATATTACAACCAAAAAAATGAGAATTGCCTCGTTTCCTCGACGGGCCTCGTCGTATGATAAACCCTCCCAAGCAATGTCGTAGCCTTTGGGCAAAGTAGTTACAGCCACCTCACGAATGGTCTTAATCGCATCACCCGATGTATAGCCTTTCGCTGGTACTCCGTTGATAAGAGCCGAAGTGTATAAGTTATACCTAGAAATCTCATTAGGTCCTTGCGTTTTTCTGATGGTCATAAAAGCTGAATAAGGTACCATTTCGCCTTGGTCATTTTTTACAAACATATTCAGAATATCCGTTGGGTCTTTTCTGAAAGCGGGGTCAGCTTGCGTATAAACCTTATAATACTGATTGAAGCGAATAAAGCCTTGCTCGTAAGTACTACCAATCATAACGTTTAGGTTTTCCATGGCTTTCCCGATTGAAACACCTTTTTGCATCGCAAGTACATTATTTACCTGTAATTCATATTGTGGGTAATTGGCCGAATAAAAACTAAATAATCCTGTGAGTTCTTTTCTTTTTCTCAACGCCGCAACAAAATCTTTATTTACTTCATCAAATTTATGATAATCTACTTCGCTGCCTTTGTCTAATAATCGAACTGCAAAACCTGAGGAAGCGCCATAGCCTGGCACTGCTGGCGGTTCAAAATATTCAACGATTGCGCCAATATTTTTGGTTTTCTCCTCCAATTCTTCCATAATTTCCTTCACGGATTGCTTTCTTTCTGACCAATCTTTAAGGTTTATTAAACAAGTACCCGCATTAGAACCACGGCCTTCAGTCAGAATCTCGTAACCTGCCATGGCGGTTACAGATTTTACGCCTTCGGTTTCTTTGACTATTTTTTGTAATTCAAGCGAAACGGCATTGGTACGTTCAAGGGTTGTACCAGGAGGGGTTTGAATAATGGCGTAAATTTGCCCCTGATCTTCACCTGGGATAAAACCAGCTGGCAAAATTGTATTCAGTCCTACTATACCAAAAGCAAAAGCTATCAATACCCCAAAGGTCACGACTCTACGATTCACAATTATTAAAAGCAATTTGGTATATTTTCCCAACAACCAGTCAAAATTCTTATTGAACCAATCAATAAATCGATTGATTGGGGTCTTTTTACGAGCTTGTCCGTGGGTGTTTTTCAAAATCATGGCGCACAATACGGGCGTAAGCGTTAGCGCTACGACCCCCGAAAGCACAATTGCCGAAGCCATGGTAATGGCAAATTGTCGGTAAAGCACACCCACAGGACCCGTCATAAATGCTACAGGTACGAATACAGCGGTCATAATTAAGGTAATGGCAATAATTGCCCCAGAGATTTCGCTCAATACTTTCTTTACGGCCTGGTAGGGCGAAAGATGTTCTTCTTCCATCTTGACGTGAACCGCCTCCACTACCACAATGGCATCATCAACTACAACCCCAATAGCCAACACCAAGGCAAACAGGGTAACAAGGTTGATAACAATACCAAAAAATTGCATCGAAACGAATGCTCCAATAAGCGAAACAGGTACTGCCAAAGTTGGAATTATGGTAGAACGAAAATCGCCAAGAAAAAGGAACACAACTAACGAAACCAATATAAAAGCCTCTATGAGTGTATGCAAAACCTGTTCTATGGATGCGTTTACGAAGCTTGAAACATCATAGTTGATTTCATAATCCATTCCAGGTGGAAAATCCTTCTTCAGTTCCTCTAATTTTGCCTTCACATTTGCAATAATTTCATTAGAGTTAGTCCCAGGATTTTGCTTCAAGACCAATGCCGCAGCTGGGTATCCGTCTTTATTGGTATAAATATCAACAAATTCACTACCAATATCTACATTGGCTACGTCTTTCAATTTCAAAATTTCACCATCAGGATTTGCTCTAAGGATAATTTCCTTATATTGTTCGGGTTTATTATACCAACCTTGATAGGTAAAAACGTATTCGAGCGATTGTGCTTTTTTCCCCGAACTTAGACCTACACGCCCCGGACGCCCCAAAACACTTTGTTCTGCAATCGCATTGAGGACTTCATCGGATGAAATATTGTAGGCTCTCATTCGGTCTGGATTCAACCAAACACGAATGGCAAACGCTCTATTACCAATAATTTCTGAACGACCTACACCACTGATACGCTGTATTTCCGGAACAATTTTATTATCGGCATAGGTAAACAAAAACTTTTGGTCAAATCCTTTATCCTTACTAAAAAAGTTAACATACATCAACATACTTGGTTGTACGGGGGTAATAATAACCCCTTCTCGCTGCACCAATATAGGCAAATTTGCCCAAATTTGATCCACACGTGACTTGACACGAGATGAAGCAATAAACGGGTCAATTCCAGGCTCAAAAACAATTTGAACTGTGGCCTCTCCAGCACTTGTTGCGTCCGACATCATGTATTGCATACCCGGAACACCATTAATGGCACGTTCCATTATAGTTAGGGTAGATTTTACTAAAGCATCTGCATTTGCACCTGGAAACGAAATAAAGATATTTACCCGTGGAGGTGCTATTTCGGGAAATTGGGAGATGGGGCGAGTGAAAATAGCCAGCACCCCCAAAAAAACGATTGCCAATGACATGGCAATAGCCAAGACTGGTCTTTGTATGAATTTACTAAACATTATTTTCTGAGTTTTGTCAATACCTTACAGGTTGCGAGTCGTCTCACCGTTCAAAACCAATAAAGCTTTAGATGAGATTAATAATTACTCTGCATGAAGATTCATTAACTCTTCAACAACCGTCCTGTAAGGTTTAAATTTAGTTTTAATATGGTCTCCATTTTTAACTTTGCGTAAACCTTCAACTATAATTTTATCAGTTGTTGTCAAGCCGCTCGTAACCACGTAAATATGAGGTATTTCTATTCCAGTTGTTATTTGTCGGGTTTGAACAACGCCTTTTTTATCTACTACGAACACAAATTTTTTGTCCAAAATATCAAAAGTGGCTTCTTGTGGAATCAAAAGAACGTTTTTAAAATAAGCAGGCAACAAAATTGTTCCTGTTTCTCCATGACGTAAAATGCCTTCTGGATTCGGGAATGTAGCACGGAAAGCGATGTTTCCCGTTTCATTATTAAAATCGGCCTCAATCGTTTCAAAAATACCTTCATGATTAAATACCTGATTGTTGGCTAGCAATAACTTTACTCTCTGTGGGCCTTCTTTTTTGATTCGGGTGGCATAATCCAAATACTCGGATTCTGGAACATTAAAATAAACCCAAAGTTTACTATTGTCAGAAAGTGTCGTCAATAGTTCTCCTTCTTCAACCAAACTTCCTAAACGTGAGTGGAATTTATCCATGATCCCATTAAACGGAGCCTTAATATTTGTTAGTCCAAGATGCGTATTTTGCAGTTTTAAATCAGCTTTTTCACGATTTAATTTTGCCTTGGACAAGGCTAATTCTTGTTGCGAAACGATGTTTTTATCGGATAGAATCTTCGTGTTTTCGTACTCAATACCCGCATAGTCAACGTCAGCTTTCGACTTTTCCATCTCAGCCTCATACACCATGGGCATAATCTGGAACATCTGTTGCCCTTTTTTGATGTGTTGTCCTTCATCAACGAATATTTTTTGTAAATAACCCCTTTCCAAAGACCTTATTTCGATGTGATTACTGGCTCTAATTTGACAGACATATTCCTTGTCAATGGAAGTATCAACCTTTATGGGGCTACTTACCACAAATTCAGACTCTTCGTGTTTGGCTTGTTCAGCATGGTTACAGCCGGCTATAAAAAATACTGAGATTGCTAAAAAAATGATTGAATATTTCATGCGTGATTAATTTTTTTGAAGAAAATTTAGAAATACGGTATTATTTAAGAAAATATAGTTTTGTATTTTAAACAATTTTAATGTTTAGGATTAAAATTGTTCTTTGTATTTATTTATAAATCTGACGATTATGAAATAATATAAGGTTGAATTTTTCAGCCAAGAACCAGTTTTTTGATTAGAAAATACTTTCCTTGGGGGGCGTAACGCATGAAAATCACACGTAAGAAAATTCGTGAACTTATTCGACAATAAGAAAAGGGAAATTAGCAGTACAATTTCAGGGAACAGTAAAGAATGAACATCTTTACCGATTGATGGGAATGCGAATAAATAAAGGAATTGTTGTGGGGGGATGTGGTTGCGAAAGTGAGTTTTGGAGAAAATAATGTCTCGGTAAAATCATCATCTGTATCATCGCAATCTTCTTCGAGGTCGAAGTCTTCGTTAGGAGTCGTATCTTCTACAAAATTATCAAGCGAAATATGGTTGAAATTTTTCGCTACTTTTATTTCAGATTTTTTGGAAATTTCATAATTCGGCACATTATTCACCCTCACGCTATTGAATGCCAATAGTGAAACAATTAAAGCAAATATGACTCTTAAGCCTTTCATGAAAAAATATAATTAATCTATTGGCAATTCTATATTTTATTGCACTTTTGGTAGATTTTTTTAAAATTCTACCTACAAAGGTATAACTTTTTTTAGAATTGAAAGTCAAAATAGCAATTTAAACTAAAATTACCTTTCCAATGATGCTGTGTCTGGTATTTTTGAAACGAGCCTTCTACTTGGATTTCGTATTTTGGTTTCTAATTTTGCCGAATGGTATTTATTTGCAAACGGTTGCTTAATTTTTATTTTATATTTAATTCCCTTGGTTTTTTGGGGATAAAATAACACTCTCGCCCATGCTGAAGTTAGTTTGGTGACAGTATTATTAATCAATTTCTGCGTTTCATTTCTCCGTGGAGGGTCTTTTATTGAAAGTAAGCTACAAATTCTTCTTCCTAATTTCGCTAACGGCATGACTAACCGCTCGGGCCGTCAAAGCCATAAAAGTTAAGGAAGGATTTTGATTACCAACCGAGGTCATACAGGCGCCATCCGTTACAAACACATTTTTACAGGCGTGTAATTGGTTAAAACCATTAAGCATTGAAGTTTTTGGGTCTCTACCCATTCTAACCCCGCCCATTTCGTGAATATCCAATCCAGGGTTTTGGTGGCTATCTGACATTTGTACATTTTTACACCCCGATTTTTCCACCATT
>JBBAKZ010000055.1:0-11554 GCA_040403275.1 Arcicella sp.
GACTTTCGCTACCTCCTGCGGATTAACGGGATAGTTGAAATTCATTTTCAACACAGCAGCGCCTTGTCCATCTTCACGAGATTTTGTCCAATACGTTTCTACATCATTCAACTTCAAATACGGTGTATGAAAAGTAATTTTATCAGCATTTACGCCATATTTCTTTTCAGCTTTTGCCGTAATGGATTTATTGATTGTTGCGGTATATTCAGTAGCGGGTTCAAAACCAACGGCAGGCGAAAAAACAAGTTCGTTCGTTGCTGTCCATTTGAATTTACCTTCTACTTTCGGAGAAATTTCGATGTATGGTTCTGATTCCCATGTATTTAGGTCTCCAATACGCACGAGGTCTTTATCGAAGGTAAACACCAGATTTTGAGCCAATTGCACTTCATCTTCAAAGTTCATACTCGACACCGAAACGTTATCGAATTTAGAACAAGAAGCAAAAAAGAAGAAAGAAAATAGTAAAAAATAAGTTAACTTTTGAGGAAAACGAAAGGTGGTTTTCATGAAGGGATTGTCGGTTTAAGAAACCGAGAAATTGTATAGTTTAAATAATCGTAGAAGTTCAGAAAAGTTTTAGTGATTTTCAAGGATTTGGGGTTAAATCTTTTAAGCGGTCAGTTTTATAACCCGATACTTTCGCATCGGATTATAAAAATATCATGTCCGATGCGGAAGCATCGGGTTACTGGTCATCCCAAAAACGCCACTAATTTCTCAAAAGCCCTCGCCCGATGCGATATTTTCCCTTTCTCTGCTAAAGACATTTCGGCAAAAGTTGTTTGGTATTCTTCTGGAACAAAAATCGGGTCATATCCAAAGCCTTCTGAGCCTCTTAATTCGCTAATAATATGCCCTTTAATACTTCCTTCAAACTGTGAAACCTCTCCGTTTTGAATCAACGTAATGACCGTTCTAAATCGAGCCAAGCGGTCGGTTTTATCCGCCAAGTTCTTCAATAACAAATTGACATTATCAGCATGACTTCGCTGTGGACCTGCATAATGAGCGGAATCTACGCCTGGTTCGCCGCCAAGTGCATAAACTTCCAAACCTGAATCATCCGCAAAACAATCTACCTGATAATGGTCGTACAGATATTGGGCTTTTTGCAAAGAATTAGCTTCGAGGGTATTGCCTGTTTCGGGTAATTCTTCGGTACAATTAATGTCTTTGAGGCTTACTAAGTCGAAACTATCGCCCAAAATCGCTTGAATTTCTTCTAATTTATGGGCGTTGTTGGTGGCAAAGCAAAGTTTTGTTTTCATGATTTCCTCACGTAAAAAGCCCTCTCATCACGAAAGGGCTTAAAATACTCCTATTTTATATGGTAAATTCTATTTAACAACTCCAGTTACTTCGATTTCAAAAAGCAAAGGCGTATAAGGATTAATTGAATACAAACCTGTGGCACTATTGAAACTTCCTTTACTTCCATACCCCAACGATGAAGGAAAAATAAATATTCCTTTATCGCCTACTTTTAAAAGTTTTGCTGCTTCTTCAAAACCTGCCACAACCGCAGATTGGCCTAAAGAAAACGTGAAACTTCCCGCATCAAATTGGTCTGAATAAGTATAAAATCCATTCGTATCTCTACCACGGTTTTTAAATAATAATTTACCAGTATAATTGACAATCGCTGATTTTGCCAATTTTACAGAATCACCCGTAGTACTACTTTTTGTAATGAGATATTGGATTCCCGAGGCTGTTTTTTTGAGCGTCGTTGTGGCAAATTTCTCGGCAACATAATCATTTATTTGCTCAGTTTCATTACGAATAGAGAGTAATGTTGCCTTCAAAGCCGTTGGGGAAGTGGAATTTGTGGTTTGTGGAAACACAAAAGTACCCGTTTCGCCTTCTTTCATTAAAGCTACTGCGTAATTTAATAAAGTATTATAAGCCAAATATGGAAATGCCAATGGCACTTTCAGATTAACCGCTGTACTATCTAAAACCGTCCCATCAAATTTTGTGTAGGTATAATGAACTTTGACATATTCATTCGCCATCGGCACTCTACCCGTTTGATTTGTCGTGCTGATGGCATAAAATATACCATCTGCATTTTTAGTAAATGTCAACCCTTTTGATGTACCGTAATCCGTAATCGATTTTAAAGTTTCGGCACTAACATCGGTACTTGGTGTTGGATCAGCGGAAGTAGTACATCCGACAGTCAAACCAATTAAACCAACTATCAATAATTTATAAATATTTTTCTTGATTATCATTTTATTTATCTTTTAAAGCTACCATTTCTACATCAAAAATCAAGGTTGTTTCGCCTGGAATTTTGTTACCACTCCCCGTTTTTCCATACCCCAAACCTGAGGGAACGATGAAGGTTGCCTTTTCGCCCAATTTCATTTTAGCTACACCAGCCGCAAAGCCTTGTACTAACGAGTTTGTTCCTCCGATCGTGTAATTTAATGAGTCCGTTCTATTTAAATTGCTATCAAAGACAAATCCATTCAAAAGTCTTCCAGTATATTTTAATTTTGCTACTTTGCCAGTAATTACATCGGCCGCCCCGTCTTTCACACGGATATAACGCAAATAATTAGTGTAACCAGTAAGCTTACTTACCAATGAATCTCTACTGGTGAGTTGAATTTTATTTTTGGCAACGTATTCATCAATTGTTACTTCTTCACTATAAATTTTCATGAATGAAATATCACAACGAACGGGTGAATTAGCGGGTAAATTTGGAAATGCTTGCGAATCTCCCGCTAAGGTTGAAGGCAAGATGAAAGTTGCTTGCTCTCCTTGACGCATGAATGGAAGCATTTTCAAAAAAATATTCGTATTTCCACCATTATTAAAAAACGTAAATGGTTGATTTTTAAGGATTGACGAACTATCAATTTTAATACCGTCTAATCTTGAAATAACATAATGCAAACGCACAGTATCACCCAAAACCATCAATCTTCCAGTTGGGTTCGATTTTGTGATGAGATAATATACGCCATTACTTGCTTTTTTGGTGATTAAATTTTTGGTACTAAGATATTGTTGAATTTGGGTTTCATTTTGTTGCACAATGATATCGTCCTCCAAAACCACTTTTGATAGACAAGAACTCAAAAAAACGCCCAATGTTCCAAACAACAAAACTTGTAATAATCTAATTTTCATTATATTCTCTCGGCTTTCGAGATGTAATTTTAGTTTCCAGAATAAAACGCAAAATAACAACATTGATTGCGTTTTTTGAAGTTAAAAACTGTTAAAGTTAAAAAAGGGATTAGGTTTTAGGAGTTAGGGGTAAGTATTTCGCATGGATAAACTAATTCCTAATCCCTAAATCCTAATCCCTAAAAACCTATTGTCCTTTCTTGAAATCCAACAATTCTACTTCAAAAACCAAAGGAGTATTCGCTGGAATTGGTCCACCGCCTTGCTCACCGTATCCAATGGCTGGAGGAATCACAAAAGTAGCTTTGCCACCTCTTTTCATCAACATTAATGCCTCATTGAATCCCGGAATCATTTGTCCGATAGGCATATCAACTGGTGCTTTGCTTTGGTCGAAAATCTTTCCGTCAAAGAATTTACCAACATAATTACACTTACAAACATCGCCATTTTTTGGACTATCACCCGTTCCTTCCGTTTTTACTGAATACTGTAAACCCGAAGCCGTAGTTTTGAACGCCATTCCTGATTTTTTTACATAATCAGCAATCATTTGTGGTAATTGGGCTTTACGTGCATCTGCCTCCGCTTTCAATTTGGCTTGTTCAACTGCCATGTCTTTATCAAACTCGGCTTTTGTCTGTACTTTCAAAATTTTCACTGAATATTTAATGTCAGTTCCTTTTTTCAAGAATGGAGGCAATTGCTGACCACCTTTTGAAATTGAATCTACGGGTACATAAATCGTTGCACTATCGCCAACTGCCAATAAACGCAATCCATCCTGTAAAGAACCTTTATAACCAGCCTGACCTGCGGGCTGAACCATATCACGAGCAGGTTTTGTCACGTCAATTTGCTCTTGAAGCAATGAATCTGACCCTGTTTTGATTTTAATTAAAAAAGAAACGATGTCACCATCTTTCAATTTTCTGGCTTTGTCATCGTGGCTATGAATCTGAATTTTTACGCCTTCTTTTACCTCAATTTTGTTTTTGTTACATCCTACCAACATACTGGCGGCAAGCATTACTACACTTAGTTTTTTGAACATTTTTCTGTTTGTTATTCGTTAGTTGTTAATTTTAAATTTTTTCTTCGATTTTCGTTGTTCGATGTTCGTTGTTCGACTCTCGTTGTTCGATATTCGTTTCCCGTTGTTCGATTATTGTTGTCCGAAACATACATCGAAAACCGAATATCGGACATCGAAAATCGGACATCGAAAATCAACTCTTCACCGCTAAAAGCATTTCTTGATATTCTGGTAAAATACGCATTAATTTTTCCACTGTTCCTGGCAAGCCAATACCCGTTGTTTTACCCCCCGACGCATTTTTATGACCGCCACCATTGAAATATTTTGAAGCAATTTGATTTACGGCAAATTCTTCAACTGAGCGGAATGACATTTTGATTGCCTCGGGTCTATCAACAATAATGATTGACATCACGATGCCGGCAATTTGTAAACCATAATTCACAATTCCCTCAGTATCACCTGTTTGAGAATTAAACCTTTTTAATTCTTCTTCCGTAACGGTGAAATAAGCTACCCTATATTCAGGTAAAACAACTAATTTTTCGGATAAAACATAGCCCAAAAACTTCATTCTTTCCACCGTCGAACTATCGTAAATTCTTCTATGAATCAGATTTGTATTCACCCCAAGTTCCATTATATCCGCCGCAATTCTGTGAACCGCCGCAGTGGTGCTTGGATGGCGAAACGAACCGGTGTCCGTCATGATTCCGGCGTATAGGCATTCACAAATTGGAATATCCAAAAGATATTTTTCATCCAATAATTCAATTAACTGAAATATCAATTGGGCGGTTGCCGCTGCTTTTGTATCATGAAAAGTAAATTCCGCAAAATCTTCTGGAAAAGTATGATGGTCAATCATAACTTTCACTGCTTTCGATTGTCTCACGGGTTCGGCCATGGCTTCAATTCTTGCTAAAACCGAAAAGTCAAGGCAAAAGATTACCTCAGCATTAGCAATAAGATTGTTTGTTTTGCCACGAATTTTATAATTTTCGTAATTCATAACCTCCTCATTTCCAGACATCCAAGCAATAAAACTCGGATAATCTGAAGGGGTAATGACCGAGACTTTATGACCTTTCTTTTTTAGGTAGCCCGCCAAACCCAACGACGATCCCAGTGCATCTGCATCAGGTTTAAAATGGGTGGTAATCACGATGTTTCGGGGCGTTTGGATTAACTCACGAAAGGCTTCAAAATTTTGCATTGATTATAACAAATGGATAGTGTTTTTGATCGTAAATTTGGCGTATTTGTACGTAAATGGCTGACTATCTTTTGACTAAACAATTCAAAAAATGAATTTGTGATATACTAAAACCTAAATACCAAACTACTAAAATTTAATAATAAAGTACAAAGTTAGGGAGAATTATTCACAAAAAAGACGGCAAGGTTTCTAAAACAGTTTAGGTTGCGTAATTTTGTCAAAAATTTTATATTATAATCCACAAACACAATTTCATGGCAACTAACAGAACATTCACAATGATTAAACCTGACGCAGTTGCAGACGGTAATTCAGGTGCAATTATTAAAATGATTGAAGGGGCAGGTTTCCGCATTGTTTCAATGAAGAAAACGTTATTGACACCATCACGGGCGGGCGAATTTTATGCCGTTCACGCAGAAAGACCTTTTTACGGAGAATTATGCGAGTATATGTCGTCTGGGGCAATTATTCCAATGATTTTAGAAAAAGAAAATGCAGTAGCTGATTTCCGTTTACTAGTAGGAGCAACTGACCCAGCTAAAGCTGACGAAGGAACGATCCGTAAAATATTTGCTAAATCAATTGGTGCCAATGCCATTCACGGTTCAGATTCTGACGAGAATGCAGCGATTGAAGGAAGTTTCTTCTTTGGTGGATTGGAGCAGTTTTAGATAATTGATAATTGTCAATTGATAATTAACATTATCCGTGAAGGATCAGCAATAAAAAAGAGTTGAATTTGGAAGTATTAATTTCAAATTCAACTCTTTTATTTTTTTATGATTTAGGCAAAATAGAACGCAATCTGCGTTGGTCCAACAACAATTTTAAGATATAAATTATAATTTAACCAATCCTTTTAATGTCAATTTTCAATTAAAATCTAAGATCTCTCATTATCGTAAGAATCAGAATTACCCAAATCTTCGCCCATTATCTTAGTGGCAGCTTTTTTCATACTTGCAAAAAGATTCCACCCCTTCTTTTTCTCTGGCTCTACTCCTTTTTTACCATTATGACTTCCGTTTAAAGGCGGAACAATGGGTAGTGGAACAATAATTGGCGGTGCATCTTTACGCAATTCTTTGTATAAATCCTCTCGCTCATCCATGTCTTTAATTCCTTTCCAAACCAACCCACCAGCAGTTGCATAAGTTGGATTTTTAATTTCTTCGGTAAGGGTTTTTCCTAAATTTTCGTTAGGATGGCCAATTCTTACATCACGGCCCGTTACTCGCTCGAACAATTCGCCAATGTATGACATCTGTACGGTTCCACCTGTAAGGACAATTCCGCAATTTAAACGATTGCCATATCCACAACGGCTAATTTCTGCTTCTACCAAGGCAACAATTTCTTTCAACCGTTCTTCGATAATTATTCCAACGTTTTTTACCGAAATAGTTTTCGTTTTACGTCCATTAATTCCTGGAATGGTCACAACTTCTTCAACCGATATTTCATCGGCCACTGCACAGCCAAATTTTATTTTCAGTTGTTCAGCGTATTCAGTTGAAATACCACAACCTTGCTCAATATCCGCCGTGATGGAATCTCCGGCAAAAGGTAAAACGGCAATGTGGCGCACAATTCCTTTGTGAAAAATCACAATTTCGGTCATGCCACTGCCTATATCAACCAAACAAACGCCACTTTTCTTTTCTTGGGGCGTCAATACTGCCAAAGAAGCAGCAAAGGCTGAAAATACTAATCCGCCTTCAATTTCGATTTTCTCTTTGGCACTTTCGATACAGCGTTTTGTCTTATCAAATTCTCCTTGAGGTGATGTTATCATCATAAAATCTCCTTGCAATTTTAAACCACTAATGCCAACTGGCTCATAAATATTACCAATTGAATCCACAAAATATTCTTGTGGAAGGGTATGAATAATGGCATTTCCTTTTGATATAAACGTCCGTTTAGCATCATTAGCAACTTGATCAACGTCTGTAACGGTTACTTCTTCGCCTTCTGTCTGTCTGGTAATAATAGCACGATGCTTTGTGATATGGATGTTTGGACCTGCCACACTCGCAAACACACCTCTAATATGAATATTCGCTTGGTTTTCAACTTGTTCAATTGCTGATTGTACTGCTTCAATGGTTCTATTGACATTCAATACAACACCTTTAGATACCTGGCCCGTAGTGTCAGCTTTACCCAAACCAAGAATTTCAAGCTTGCCCAAATGGTCAAGTCTGCCAGCAACAACGTTCACTTGTTTGCTTCCTATGTCAAGTCCAACAATTATTTCGCTCATGGGAGGGTAGTTTTAATTTAGGTGTTAGGTGTTAGGTTTGGGGGAGTAAGGAACTAACTTATAAATGTGCGCAAAAAATCAATATTACGAATTTTCCACAAACCTTTAATTTATTAGTTCCACTAACCCCAAATCCCCAACCACCAATCCCTGTTACTCACATACAATCTGATTTCTGTATTTTACACTAATTTTTTTATATTTATCCCATCCTTTTGATGGGAGGATTTCCTTATACAATAATTTTAGTTTCTTAAATTTTGCTTCAATTTCAATCCCCATGCCGAATTCAATTAAATGATTTCCAATTTCAGGAACAAGGGTAATACCACCATCCTTTTCTATAATCAATTGCGAAATTTGAGCTTTCCAAAAAGCATCCTCATTAATCGCAGTGATAAGGTCAAGAATTGGCTTATTTTTTTCGCCTTTTAAATTATGGGTTAGTTCAAAATAATTTCCTGATAACAATAAAGCTCTGACGGTATAGTGCGTTGAAACGCCAATTGATTTTCCTTTATCAGTAACATAATCATCTGGTCTATTGTTACTTACTATTCTGGCAATTGGGGTATGTTCTTCGATATCCACCGTTAATTCACCGCTTAAATCACGATGAACTTGACAATTTTTAACGAGTTTATTTGCTCGAACTCTGCTTTCAATCTTCTCGAAGTTTATTCTATCAAAAGGTTTCCCTTCTGGGCTTTCAACAACATTTGGGGCGATTAGCAAATAAATCTCTTGGGGCGTGATTAGGCGGTTTTCATTGTTACCTTCAATAATAATATTGATTTTTTTGCACTTCTGAAGACGGTGGATATTTTCCGCAAAAACTACGAGAGACAGTGAGACACTCGCCAAAACTGCGAACAATAACCATTTTTTAAACTTCAATAAGGATTTCAAGGTAATATTATCATTGGATTGGAGTGTAAAGATGGTTATTTTTTCCCTCTTTTGACTCAAATATGATTAAAACTATACGAAATTAAAAAAAAATACCTGAAAATATGCAAATTTTTATTAAACGGAAAAATGAAGAGACAATAGTGATATTTTACGAGCTGAGTATTTTGATATAAAAGTATCAAAAAATTAGATAAATTAACAATAAATTTTAGCCTTTATGGGTAGTAATTAATTGATTAATGTGAGCATATTACAACAGCATAATCGTTTTCGCATCTTTTATTTCACTCGTTTTTATCACGGTAACAGCCTTGTTAAAATCTAATTCTAAAGCATCTTTTTCTTCTGCGTCTTCTACGCTGCCGCATTCATTAATCCGCTGGTTTTCACAGTATTTAGCCACAAAAAATATAAAATTTCAGTTACTCGGGGGTCTTACAAACTTCAAAAAAAATCAACCTCGTCAATTTTATAACTTGTTTCTTCTTGCGTTTTTAATTGCAATCTACTGGATTATCAGTGTCCAACAATCCCGCACAGGCTTCGATTAATATTCCCTCTGTATTATCATTCAAAAAGGTGGGTATTCTGAATTGTTGAGTCAAAAAATCGGGTTGGGTTTCGTTGTTATACAACAAAATCACTCCCCCATTTCCTTGATCATAAGCTTCTCGACTTGGCCAAGCCAAGTACCATTTTTTTGAAGAAATCGAAGTGAGTCCAGCAAAAAATAGTCAAAAATTATGAAGGCAATCGCTGAAAATGCCCTTGAAACTTTTTTCTTTGTGGTTCGAGTACAATAGAACGTGCCCAATATTTTCCATTTACTCCGATTGATTTTGTGCAGAATTTGATAACTAATGCTAAGACTTCGGAAATGTTTAGAAGCGTATAAAACGCTGGAAATAAAGGTTTTATAATGCATCTTAAGGTCAGATTATCAAAAGAATACCATAACTTATTGGAACTTTCCGAAAGTTTAAAACTTTCGGAAAGTTGAACCAAATTATTGATTTTAATTCTGAAAAGTTATGTTGTAGTCTACAATAGTAGAAATTCTAAAAAATATAAAACCCTCTCCGAATTTAATCCAAGAGGGTTTTATATTTCAAGCTATTTTCTATCAACTACACAGACCAACGAGCTTTGCGGTATGAACCAACTTTCTCGGCAGCTTTAGCCTCTTTCGACGCTTCCACTTGCTGCAATTCCTCTTTTGAAGTAATTACATAGTCTAAGTATTTACGTACACCCGTTCCCGCTGGGATTAAGTGTCCTACGATTACGTTTTCTTTCAAACCATCTAAGGTATCTGCCTTCGCACGGATTGATGCTTCCGACAATACTTTGGTAGTCTCTTGGAATGATGCCGCTGAGATGAACGAGTCAGTTCCCAAAGATGCTTGCGTAATTCCTTGCAAGTTAGGATGTGAAACAGCCGGTTCAGCATCACGAACCGTTACGATTTTCAAATCTCGGCGTTTTAATGATGAGTTTTCATCACGTAAAGCACGAGCCGATACAATCATACCTACTTTCATTTTCTCTGAATCACCCGCTTCCATTACCACTTTTTGGTCAGTAATTTTATCGTTTTCCTCACGGAACAAGAATCTATCCACATTTTGTCCGTTCAAGAACATGGTATCTCCCGATTCATCGATAATCACTTTCTGCATCATTTGACGAACGATTGACTCGATGTGTTTATCATTAATCTTCACACCTTGAAGACGATATACATCTTGAATTTCATTCACCAAATATTCTTGTACCGCTGTTGGTCCTTTAATGGCCAAAATATCTGACGGTGTGATTGCGCCGTCCGAAAGTGGAATACCTGCACGCACAAAGTCGTTATTTTGAACCAAGATATGTTTCGACAATGGTACCAAGTATTTACGTTCTGCACCATCTTTAGCTCGCACATAAATCTCACGATTACCACGTTTAATACCTCCCAAAGTAATTACTCCGTCAATTTCAGAAACAACCGCTGGGTTAGAAGGGTTACGAGCTTCAAATAATTCCGTTACCCGAGGAAGTCCACCCGTAATGTCACGAGTTTTACCAGCCGCACGTGGAATTTTTGCTAAAATTTGTCCCGGTTTAATTTTTGCACCATTTTCAATGGCCAAACGAGCCGCCACAGGAACGTTATAAATCACTGGTTCATCAGCACCTTTTACGTTGATGATGATGGCAGGATTTTTTGTTTTATCTTTCGATTCAATAATTACTTTTTCACGAAGACCTGTTTGCTCATCGGCTTCATCCTTATAAGTGACGTTTTCTTCGATGGCATCAAATTCTGCTTTACCTTCAACTTCCGAAAGAATCACAGCGTTGTAAGGATCCCAAGCACAAATTTCTTCGCCTTTTGTAATTGTTTGACCGTCCTTAACTCTCAAATATGAACCATAAGGAACGTTATTTGAAATATAAACTTGCGTTAAAGTAGCTGGATTCAAGATTTGAACCTCACCCGAGCGACCCATCACAATCTCGACTGACTTTCCGTCTGCGTCAACCGATGTAACTGTTTTAACCTCCTCAAACTTGATGATACCGTCAAATTTAGCTTTAATAGTTGCATCTAAAGTTACGTTTTGAGCCGTACCCCCCACGTGGAATGTACGTAAAGTAAGCTGTGTACCTGGCTCACCGATTGACTGCGAGGCAATTACCCCTACTGCTTCACCGATACTTACCATTTTACCCGTTGAAAGGTTACGGCCATAACATTTCGCACAAACACCACTCCGAGTTTCACAAGTTAATACCGAGCGAATTTCGATTGAATCAATGGCAGTATCATCTACGCTAAGCGCTGCTTTTTCATTGATTTCTTCACCCGCTGTAATTAATAATTCATTCGTAACTGGGTCATAAACGTCATGAATGGATACACGTCCTAAGATACGTTCTGACAATGGTTCAATAATTTCTTCGTTGTCTTTCA